>JALRKE010000034.1 GCA_023254845.1 Candidatus Nanopelagicaceae bacterium
ATCTAGTTCATAGCGATCATCAAGCGCTCCAATTGCGAGTACAAATGTTCCAGCAAGGAAGATTCCTAGTAATTCGCGGCTATATGCCTTTCCAACTAATTCTAAGTTCTGCACCGCTAGCAACGTGGCTGCCATCGCGAGCCACATCGCAACGCCGCCCCACCGTGGCGTAGTCTCGCTGTGGATATCACGCTCTCGAACCTGGGCTACGGCACGAAAGCGCAAGGCAAAATTCCGAACAATCGGAGTGAGCATGTAGGTAAGAGTTGCTGCTATGAAGAGCGTTAAGGAGTACTCGCGCATTACCGTGGATAGACAGGGAACTTCGCCGTTAAGGCGTTGACCTCGCTACGGATAGCGGCCGCTTTTGCATCATCGGCTCCATCTTTTATAGCACGCGCAATAAGTGATGCAATTATCGGCATCTCGGTAACGCTCATCCCTTGAGTTGTTACAGCAGGGGTTCCAACTCGAATACCGCTAGTGACAGCCGGAGTTTCTGGATCATAAGGAATCGCATTTTTGTTTAAGGTAATTCCAGATTTGCCACAACGTTCATCAGCGACTTTTCCATTGATCCCAGTGCTGCGAATATCAATAAGTGCAAGATGAGTATCGGTTCCGCCGGATACTGCGCGCATGCCCTCTTTCTCAAGAGCGCTCGCCAACGCTTTACAGTTCAAAATTACCTGTTTGGCGTAATCCTGATAAGCGCTATCTAGACATTCCTTCAGCGCAATCGCTTTGGCTGCAACGGCGCTCATAATCGGTCCACCCTGCATGCCAGGAAAAACTGCTTTATCAATCGCGGCAGCATGCGCTGCTTTAGAGAGGATCATTCCACCGCGTGGGCCACGTAGAACTTTATGGGTAGTAAATGAGACGACATCGGCATAGGGAACTGGGGATGGAATCGCCTTTCCGGCAACTAATCCGATGAAGTGTGCGGCATCGACCCACATAATCGCCCCGACCTCATCGCAGATCTCTCGAATGATTTTGAAATCGATTAACCGTGGATATGCGGTTGCGCCAGAACAGATCATCTTTGGCCGGACTCGCTTAGCGATCTCGCGCAATTCGTCGTAATCGATTAACTCATCTTCTTTTCTAACGCCATATGACTCGACGTTAAACCACTTTCCCGAGAAATTTACCTTCGATCCATGCGTTAGATGTCCGCCGTGAGGTAGCGACATCGCAAGAACGGTATCTCCAGGCTTTGTAAATGCTTGATAAACCGCAACGTTAGCGCTTGCTCCGGAATGAGGTTGAAGATTTGCATGTTCAGCGCCAAATAACTCTTTGGCCCGCTCAATACCAATCACTTCCGCTTTATCAACTTCTTCGCACCCACCGTAATAACGTTTTCCAGGATAACCCTCGGCATATTTATTAGAGAGCGTCGAGCCGAGAGCAGTCAACACCGCCGGTGAAGTGAAATTCTCACTTGCAATTAATTGGAGATTTTTGCGTTGCCGATCTAATTCAGAGAGGAGAATTGCGGCAATCTCGGGATCTTGAGATTGAAGTTGATCGAAATCAGCGCCAAAGAATTGCGACATGGCGGGAATCCTAGGCTGGAACAGCGATATTTGGGGTTACTGAACGTAGTTCGGCGAGTGATATGGCTCCCGCTCGCTTCAGCGTGATGCCATCAGATTTCACAGAGATTACGGTGCTTGTTGGGCCCTCAGCTAATTCACCAGCATCGAAGAAATATGCATAATCTGCATCGAGCGCTGGAAAGAGCGGTCCGCGTCGCTTTGGTGGCATTCCCGCTCTATTTGCCGAGGCCATCGCAAGCGGCCCCGCAGCGAGTGCAACTCGTCGTAGGAAATCTGAAGCAGGAACTCGAATCGCAATCTCATCAAGTGATCTTGCATCACCTAAATCCCAGACGAGTCCTTGGGCTGGTGGAATATTCAAAGTTAACAGTCCAGGCCAGAACTTTTCACAAATTGCTTGGGTAGTGGGACCAAATTCATTTGTGATTCCAGTGGCAGTCTTTACATCACCTACTATTACTTGCGCAGCAACTCCAAGCGCATCACCGCGGAGGATATGCATCTTCTTTACTGCACCATGATTAAAAGCATCAGCAACAAACACATAAGCATGTTCGATCGGGGCGATAATCAATCTACCTTCGCGAAGCGCTTCTACTGCCTTTGTTACCTCTTCGGATAAATCAGATCCAGCGGAAATTAAATCTGTGAGCGAGATTGTTTCAGCCATCACTCACCTGTTCTTTCTCTAGCTCCATCCGATCCACTTCTCCGAGCCGTTAACCACCTTGGACGGTCAGCCAAATCTTTGAAGTGCGCGATCTCAAAGTAGTCTGGCGTTAGCAGCGCTGCAAGAGTTTCTACTTGAGATTCATGGTGCTCCAGTACTAGGAAACCGCCTGGCTTAAGGACTCTCGTTGCGCTCTCAATAAATTGTGACGGGACTTCGATTCCTGCGATTCCGCCAAAGAGCGCGGTGGCTGGTTCGTGGCCAACAACTTCTCTTGGCAGCGCTGATCCATCAGGAATGTAAGGCGGGTTCGTTACGACTAAGTCGCACTTAATTCCCTCTAGAGCTGTAGCAACGTCGCTTTTGACCACTCGGACATCGACATCATGTTTCGCGATATTTCGCTCCAGCCAAGTGAGGGCATCGCCCTCACTTTCCACGGCAACGACTTGGACAGCGAGATTTCGCTTACGCGCTTCATCCGCAATCGAGACCGCAATCGCACCGCTTCCCGCGCCTAGATCTACTACCGATGTACGACTGCCAGTTCGCCAGGAAGTGGAAGATTGAACCCGTTCAATCTCAACTAGCGCAGCATCTACAAGTAGCTCTGTCTCTGGTCTTGGGATTAAGACCCCAGGGCCAACATCAAAAGTTAGATAGCGAAAATGAGCTTCGCCGGTTAGATATTGGACCGGGATCCCAGACTTTCGCTCTGAGATTAGATTTATGAATTCAGACTCTTGTTCAGGTGAAAAATCAAATTCCTTCGCGTGCAGCTCCATTCGTCCAACTCCAAGAACAAAAGCTGCTAACAATTCGGCATCAACTTCTGGAATAGCAGCCTCAGCTAATTCGTAGCGAGCGGCTCGCAATTTATCTCTTAGGCCCAATTGATCAGGCATCAATTACGCCTCCGCGGCAGCCAACTTCTCAGCTTTATCTGCATCGAGAAGGGCGCCAATAACTTCATCCAATCCACCATTTATAACAGCATCAAGATTATTTGCTTTGAAATTAACGCGATGATCCGTTAGTCGATTTTCTGGGAAGTTATAGGTGCGAATTCGCTCCGAACGATCAACAGTTCGAACCTGGCTCTTTCGAGTCGCAGCTGCTTCTGCATCGGCTGCTTCTTGGGCGGCGGCTAAAAGTCGCGCGCGCAAGATTCGAAGGGCTGATTCCTTATTCTGTAATTGGCTCTTCTCGTTCTGGCAGGAGACAACAATTCCCGTTGGGATATGCGTGATTCGTACCGCAGAATCGGTTGTATTAACGCTCTGTCCGCCAGGTCCCGATGAGCGATAGACATCAATACGTAACTCATTCATATTTACTTGTACATCAATCTCTTCTGCTTCTGGCAATACCAATACGCCGGCGGCTGAGGTATGAATTCGCCCCTGTGATTCAGTTTCTGGAACGCGTTGCACGCGATGCACCCCACCTTCAAATTTCAATTTAGAGAACGGTGCGCTTCCTGGCTCGCCATTCCCACGCGCTTTTACGGCAACGGAGACATCTTTATATCCGCCCAAGTCGCTCTCAGTGGCATCGATAATTTCAGTCTTCCATCCCTGCCTTTCGGCGTAACGGAGATACATACGGAGTAAGTCGCCTGCAAATAAAGCTGATTCGTCGCCACCGGCACCTGCTTTGATTTCTAGAATTACATCGCGATCATCATTTGGATCGCGTGGAAGTAATAATTCTTCTAATTTCTCACCGGCTTGCGCCAAGGCAGATTCCAGCGCGGGAATCTCAGAAGCAAATTCTGGATCTACATCAGCTAACTCTTTGGCTGCTTTTAAATCATCATCGCAACTCTTATATTGGCGATAGCCAGCGATGATTGGACCGAGTTGGGCATAACGTTTACCGAGTTGGCGGGCTTTGCCTTGGTCAGCATGAATTGATGGATCGGCCATCTGGGATTCAAGAGATTCATACTCTTTCAAGATTTCCGGCATGGAAGCAAAGCGCTCGGCGCTCTTCTCATTCATCACTTGCTCCCTTCTCTCAAACAAAAACTGAACTCATATAAATAAAAAGAGACCGCGCCCCAAATTGCAGGAGATGCGGTCTCGTTTAGAAAAGCTACTTCTTAGTTGGTTTTGCTTTCTGAATACGTTCTTGGAATTTAGCTACGCGGCCACCAGTATCGAGGATGCGCTGCTTGCCAGTGTAAAAAGGATGGCAGACCGAGCAGACTTCAACGAATAGTGAGCCGGACTCGATTGTTGAGCGGGTTTGGAAGGTTTCGCCGCAACCACAGGTAACAGTGGTCGCCCCATAATTTGGGTGTATTTCGTTCTTCATTACTTCTCCTTAACTTTTAGCTGGGTCCAACTCGGGTTTAAAGCGAGCCGGTGAACCAGCGGATGCGAAGGTTACCCGGGTAGTTGGAAAAGGGCTAATTCCCGTTTTGATCTGGGCCGACTGTGGTCTTCTGGACCTGCATCAAGAACTCCACATTGGACTTAGTGCCCTTCATCTTCTCAAGCAAAAGCTCGAGGGCTTGCTGTGAATCAAGAGCATGTAGAACGCGACGGAGTTTCCAGACGATGTTCAATTCTTCTGGACCCATCAGAATCTCTTCCTTACGCGTTCCGGAAGCATCGACATCAACAGCTGGGAATATGCGCTTATCTGCGAATTTACGATCAAGCTTCAACTCCATATTTCCAGTTCCCTTGAACTCTTCGAAGATAACTTCATCCATCTTCGAACCAGTCTCAACGAGCGCTGTTGCAAGAATTGTTAGCGAGCCGCCATCTTCAATATTTCTAGCTGCACCAAAGAACTTCTTTGGTGGATATAGTGCAGCTGAATCAACGCCACCGGAGAGAATTCTTCCCGATGCTGGAGCTGCGATGTTATATGCGCGACCTAGACGAGTAATCGAATCAAGAAGTACTACGACATCATGTCCGAGTTCTACAAGTCGCTTAGCGCGCTCTATTGCAAGTTCTGCAACTGAGGTGTGATCATCAGCGGGACGATCGAAGGTTGAAGCAATGACCTCACCCTTAACCGAGCGTTGCATATCGGTAACTTCTTCAGGGCGCTCATCAACTAGAACTACCATCAAGTGACATTCTGGGTTGTTAGTTGTGATCGCATTAGCGATGGATTGGAGCACCATCGTCTTTCCAGCTTTTGGTGGCGAGACGATAAGTCCGCGCTGGCCTTTACCAATTGGTGAAATTAGATCGATCACACGAGTCGTCAAGATATTTGGCTCTGTCTCAAGACGTAGTCGTTCCTGCGGATAAAGTGGTACTAACTTTGAGAAATCAACGCGATCTCGCGCTGTTTCAGGATCCATTCCATTTACCGTATCCACGCGAACAAGCGCATTGAATTTCTCGCGTCGCTCCCCTTCACGAGGTTGGCGAACTTGGCCAGTTAGTACATCGCCCTTACGTAATCCGTAGCGACGAACTTGGGAAAGTGAGACATAAACATCATTCGGTCCAGGAAGGTATCCGCCGGTGCGAATAAATGCATAGTTTTCGAGGATATCTAGCAAGCCGCCGACTGGAAGTAGTACATCATCTTCAGAGATAACAATCTCTCGCTCTCTACCTCTATCGCCACGATCTCCTCGATCACGGTGACGGTCGCGACCTCTATCGCCACGATCTCCTCGATCCCGGTGACGGTCACGTCGAAAATCGCGATCGCGGTCATAGCCGCGGTTGTCGCGTCCACTATCTGATGAACTTCCTTCATTTGAAGTTCGCTCTGCTGAGTTATCAGATTCAGCTACTTGATCATTGCCGGAATCTGAATCTGCGGAATCTTCGTCAGCGCCATCTCCATCATCGGATGAGTTGCGATTGCGGCGCTGCATTCGAGCGGCTCGACGAGCTTCGCGCTCAAGTCGGGCTGCCTCTCGATTAGCCGCTTGAAGGTCGGAGATTGCTTGGACTAAATCTGTCTTTTTCATATCGCTTGCGCCTTCGATGCCTAAATTGGCGGCGATCTTCTTTAGCTCCGGGAGTAGCAACGCAGATAGGTCGCCAGAATCTCGCCGAGCACGTGTGCTGGTTTCTGCCATCTATTCTTTCTTTCTTGTTATCTAGCTTTAACTAGAGTTCTTGGATTTTGGTTTTCTTAGAGAGTTAATTTTTTACCTGTGGGACTTGAGAGCAAGAATTATTCGCCCTACAAGAATCAGATTTTCTAAGACCCGGCTCGAATACTGCCGAACACGAAGAAATGTATCAGCCGCCCCCCAGACTCAACAAATTGAGCTTTGGTGAGGAAATTTAAGCGCTTGAGACCTGGGCCCCCATAGGTGAGAGCTCAACATCAACCGCCCGGAAGGCATCTCCGGCGCTCCTTACGATGTCGTCATGTTCAGCGCTAGTGCTGTTATGGAGAACTAAGACTGAGGGCCCAGCTCCGGAGATAGTTGCGGCTACGCCCGCGCCACGTAGCTTATTCACTAGATCTACCGACTTGGGCATCGCCTCGCGCCGGTATTGCTGGTGGAGGTGATCTTCCGTTGCTACATATAAGAGGTCTGGTCGAACTGTTAACGCGTGAACCAATAGCGCGGCGCGACCGGCATTTACTGCAGCATCTTTATGGGGAACAGTCTCTGGCAACATCTTTCGCGCTTTGCCAGTGGAGAGTTGGGAGTTTGGAATAAGAAGAAGAGCTCGAATTGATTGATCGACTGAGAATCGAACTGCGCAACCAGTTGGCACTCCAACTCGATCTTCCATCCATGAGATAGTTGCGCCACCGAGCGTGGCAGCTGCGACATTATCGGGATGGCCTTCGAGATCAGTAGCGAGGGCAATCAAATCATCATCACTCATTAGTGAATTCCCAGATAAAACTAGATTTCGCGCCAAACTCAAACCGCCGACAATCGCCGCCGCCGAAGATCCAAGTCCTCTTCCATGTGGAATTTGATTTAGCGCGCGAAGCGCAATTCCGCGCGGCTTACCGCCCATAAACTCAAAGCCGCGCATCATTGACTTGATTACTAAGTGTTTGCCATCGCGCTTTACTTCATCAGCGCCTTCCCCAGTAACATCAACATCAAATGCTTCTTCGTCAAGGATCTGTGCGACATAGATATCGCGGATATCAAGCGCAAGTCCAAATGCATCAAAACCAGGTCCAAGATTTGCTGAAGATGCTGGAACGCTTACTTGCATCGGCGTTGCTTTATATGTGAGTCGATCCTTAAATCCGCGCGCCATAACTAAGCCAATCCAATCACTTCAGCAGCGCGCTCTACATCTACTGGAATCACTGTTGGTGATGGTGCGCCATCTAGAACCCATTGAACATCTTTGAGGCCATTTCCGGTAACGGTGATGACGATTCGCTTATCCTTCGGCAACTTCTTTGCGCTCTTATATTTAATTAACCCGGCAATTCCCGCAGCGCTAGAAGGTTCAACAAATACGCCTTCTTTCGCAGCAACTAAGCGATATGCGCTCAAAATCTCCTCATCAGAGACCATATCTATCAATCCACCTGATTGATCTCTTGCATCTACGGCTTGTTGCCAAGAAGCCGGATTTCCAATCCGGATAGCGGTAGCAATTGTCTCTGGATTTCTTACCGCTTCACCTCTAACGATTGGCGCTGCGCCTTCGGCTTGAAAGCCCCACATCGCAGGTTTGCTCTTGGCCATTCCATCTTTTTCGTATTCGATGTAACCCTTCCAATACGCCGTGATATTTCCAGCATTTCCAACCGGAAGCGCATGGATATCCGGGGCAAATCCCAGCGCGTCGACAACCTCGAAAGATGCAGTCTTCTGTCCCTCAATTCGAAACGGATTTACCGAATTAACAAGTGAGACTGGATATTTCTCAGATAATTCACGCGCCAGAGTTAAACAATCATCGAAGTTTCCATCGACTTGTAGAAGTTTTGAACCGTGGGCGATTGCTTGCGCTAACTTGCCCATTGCGATCTTTCCTTGAGGGACTAACACGACTGGAGTCATTCCAGCTTTGGTGGCATATGCAGCAGCGCTTGCGCTCGTGTTACCAGTCGATGCACATATGACTGCGCGCGCACCGTCTTCCGCTGCTTTTGAGATTGCCATTGTCATGCCGCGATCCTTAAAAGATCCAGTTGGATTCGCACCTTCAAATTTGAGCCAAACTTGGTTATCTAACATCTCCGATAGAACGCAGGCATAAATGAGTGGAGTTCCACCTTCATTTAAAGTCACGACTGGGGTTTGGCGGGAAACTGGAAGGCGAGATCGATACTCCTCGATTACTCCGCGCCATTGGTGAGCGCCGCGCTTGCCAAAGAGTTTCATCAACGCAGCCCTTCGACTCTAAGCACGCTCTCTACACTCTTAACAACCTCGCTCTTGGCAAGCTCTTTCACAGTCTTGCCCAGTGAACCTTCATCAGCCGAGTGCGTCATCACAATTAGCTCTGCGCTATTGCCTCGACCGGATTGGCGAACCGTCTCAATCGAAACCTTATTAGATGCAAATATCTGGGCAACTGAGGCAAGCACACCTGGGCGATCATTAACATCTAGGCGAATTAGATAGCGGGTATTAACGCTTCCTGGGTCGGCAAATTTCAGCTCTGCATAATCACTCTCGCCATGTCCAGCGCCGCCGCTTGTCATATTCCGCGCGATTGCGATGAGGTCTCCGAGGATTGCACTCGCGGTAGGTGCACCACCGGCACCTCTTCCATAGAACATCAACTCGCCAGCAGATTCTGCTTCGACAAAGATCGCATTAAATGCATTTCGAACCGCAGCAAGTGGATGTTGGCGGGGAAGCAATGTTGGTTGCACGCGAACACTAACCTCACCCTTCTCAGTCAACTCGGCAATTGCAAGAAGTTTTATTACATTATTTATGTCATGCGCGACTGCAACGTCGCGCGCTGAGATCTTGGTAATACCTTCCGCAGAAACTTGATCACTCGTGACTCGGGTATGGAATGCCAGCCCTGCCAAGATCGCTGCCTTCGCAGCAGCATCGTGTCCTTCAACATCAGCAGTTGGATCGGCCTCGGCAAAGCCGAGTTGTTGCGCTTCCTTGAGCGCCGCGCTGAAGTCACTTCCCTCTTCATCCATCTTGGTGAGAATGTAGTTTGTGGTCCCATTTACGATTCCCATAATCCGGTGCACATGATCACCAACAATCGATTCTCGTAACGGTCTTAGGATTGGAATCGCACCACCGACAGCAGCTTCGTAGTAGAGATCAACGCCCTTCTTATCCGCCGCTTCAAATAACTCTGCGCCATGTTTGGCA
>JALRKE010000035.1 GCA_023254845.1 Candidatus Nanopelagicaceae bacterium
GTCAACTTTGCTCTTTCTAAGAATATTCACTAACTCCTGATCTTCGCTCTGGGCACCTACGTGAGCATCGACTACAAAAAGAAGTAGATCGGCTTCACCGATTGCGCTCTGGGCAGCATCTGAAATCTTCAAAGCGATTCCCGCAGCCGTTGGTTCCCAGCCACCCGTATCCATCAGAGTGAATTTCTTACCATTCCACTCCGCGTCATATTTAACTCTATCTCTTGTAACACCGGGTGAATCTTCAATTATCGCCTCGCGTCCACCAACTATTCGATTTACCAAGGTTGATTTTCCGACATTTGGGCGGCCAACGACTGCAACCACCGGCAACCCCAAGAGAGATCTCTGCTTAAGAATGTTCCATATGTAATCAATAGTCTCCTCAAGGGATAGGTGCGTGGAGTCAATTAAAAGCGCATCCGACGCCCGCTTGAGTGGAGAGGTCTCGCGAGTGCTATCAATTGCATCACGTGCGGCCAAGCTATCCGCCACATTGAAATTCTTGCTCAACGGAATATCCAACGTATTTAACTCACTTTCGCGCCGATTGGCACGAGCTTGTATATCGGCTTGAAGGTAAATTTTAAGTTGGGCTCCCGGAGCAACAACGGTTCCAATGTCCCGCCCTTCTACAACTATCCCTTGCTCCGCTTTTGCAATTATCTCTCTCTGTAGCGAAAGTAGTTCATTGCGCAGCTCCGGCCAAGCACTGATCTGACTGACTTTCTGATTGATGCGCTCTTCTCTTATCTCAGTCGTAAGCTCTTTTTCGCCAACAAATACGCAAGGATTCTTTGGGTCGGTTATAAATTTGATTGGGTCAATGCGCAAGGCTGAAATTAGAGCGCTCGGTGTATCCAGCTTTTTTTCTAAACTTAACCAAGTAGCAGCGCGATATAGCGCTCCAGTATCTAGATAGCTCCAACCGGCGCGCATTGCCAAACCTTTTGAAGTAGAAGATTTACCAGAACCACTTGGTCCGTCCATCGCGACGATGATTTGTCTACCCGAACTACTAACTTTGTTGCTCATTGGCGATGAACTCTCCAACCTTTGTTTAGCAGATGAAGCCGCAATTTCTCGGCATCGGTTTCGGAAAGCGCAAGTCTTATCAGACCGGTTTCCTGTTTAGGTGAATGCTCCAAAGCAAGATCTTCTACGTTCGCTTCGATCTCGGCACATTCGTTGAAAAGTGCGCCAAGCTGTCCCGGCTTGTCCTCAATTACAACATTCAAATACGAGTACTCGCGAGGACGCAAGCCATGTTTGCCACTCAACTTCCCATATACCGCATTTGCGATCGCAAAAGTTGCTTCTATTTCGTCGCTATCCCCTTGTTGTATTGCTCTTTCAATCTCAGAGATCTTCATCTTCAACTCACCGATTGATTCAAGAACTTCATCGCTATTCGCAAGAAGAATTTCACTCCATAGCTCTGCTTTGGAGCCTGATAAGCGCAACATGTCACGGAGACCCTGGCCGGCTAGATCTATTGACTCTCCTATGAAATCCACAGATGCGGCGAGCGAGGTGCTCAACACCTGGGGTAGATGAGAGATGCGAGCGAATAGATGATCGTGTTCTGCTGGGGTCATTTGGTAAGGGACGCCGCCGAGAATTCGAATGAACTCTTCAACCAATCGAATTGATTCAGCGTCCTCCTTGTCATCCGAGGTTACGATCCATGCGCGCCCATCAAATAAATCGCTCCGCGCAGATTGTGGCCCACCGGATTCCCTACCAGATATTGGATGAGTACCCACAAATCTTTTTTTGAGCTCCGATATGGCTGCAATCTCTACCTGAAGTTTAGTTTTAACGCTCGTGACATCTATAAACGTTGCATTTGGATAACGTTTAATTTCCTCTTTCAGAGTCGCCAAAACTGAGTTTGGCGGCGTTGCCACAACTACTAATTCTGGATCGAGGTTCAGTGATGCGATGCCTAACAAGTCCTTCGCTATCGCTTCATTAACCGCATCGGTATCGCTTATCTCGACGCTCCATCCCTTCTCCTTCAGGCGTAGCGCGATGGAAGTTCCGATGAGTCCTGCACCAACGATGCGGACCCCTCGAAGCGTCACTGTGCTAGATCTTTCCTCAGCACAGAGGTACCCCGTAGGTAAATGTGCGTAATCTGTTTCTGGTTTCTTGTAGTTTCGCAGTGAACCAGAGTCCTAATGGTTCTAGGCAGGCTATCCGGGACTGGAATCTCAGTCGAGCAGAGAAGGGGAACATCACCGAGGCCCATAGCGCGGGCCGATGCGGCAGGAAAATCTGAAGTTAGATCGCTCGTGACAGTGAAAATGACAGATATCAGATCCTCAGCTTTAAGACTATTGGCACGCATCAACTCTTCCATGAGTTCAACTACCGCTTCTTGCATCATGCCGGCGTCATCACGCTCAATCTGGGTTGCCCCTCGTATGCCTCTGACGCTCATCCTGAGATTTTACTTTCTTTGCGCTCCTTCTTGTCGTATGTAGAGAACGCGTCTTACCTATTTATCGTCAAATGGTTTTTTTAAGGTGATTTCTTCTCGCTTCGTAAAAGTCGACATTTCCCCCTTACCCCGGCGCTGGAGACAGGTACCGATTTATCGATAATTGAAACTCAAATTACGCGCATTTTTGTCGATAAAACCATATTCTTCGACTGCACAAATAGCGATTTATTAATAAATAAATGTTCGTACAAATATAGATTTATATGTTTATTGTTTTATTGTTTTGTAGTTTCAACGGTAGATAGATATCTCCATTTTCCGGGTTTTAGTTCTCCTAAGTGAATTTTCCCGATCTGGGTTCTCTTTAGTCGAAGCACTGTTAAACCTTGGGTGGCCGCCATTCTCCGCACAATCTGATTGCGTCCCTCATGGATTTCTATCTCGAAACCGCCGGGTATCAGACGAACTTTCTCGGCCCGAGCCAACCCATCTTCCAATCTAACTCCCCTTTCAAGTTTGGCCAACATAGGGCGAGTTACCACCTCTTCCACAAAGACTTGATAGGTCTTCTCAGCTCCATGGGATGGGTGGCTTATCTGTTGGGACCAATCGCCATCGTTGGTGAGAAGTATCAGCCCTTCACTCTCCTTATCAAGACGTCCGACATGAAAGAGTCGATCAGAGCGATCTACAAAGTAATCCCCAATGCAGCTTCGTCCTCGATCATCTGACATGGTGGACAAAATGCCCCTAGGTTTATAAAACGCAATATAAGTTTTGGATGTTATAGCGCGAATTGGCTTGTTATCGACTTCAACTTGAGAGTTTAACGGGTCAATTTTACTCCCGAGCACGCGGAGCGTCTTTCCGTTGACCTTTACTCGTCCATCCTCAATAAGTTCTTCGCACTTTCGACGGCTGGCAACACCAGCATCTGCCAGAAATTTCTGTAATCGAATCTCCGCCACCCACGGAGTCTACGGGCATTCAATCAGCCAGAGATGCAATAACTTCATCTAATCCATCAACATCGGGCAAGAAAGGGGCCAGCGCTGGCAGATCTTCGACCCGATTAACTCCAATCCTCTCTAGGAAGTAGTTAGTAGTCCGATAGAGAATTGCACCGGTTTCGTGTTCGATGCCGCACTCCTCGACTAGTCCTCTGTTAACAAGGGTTTTCATGACCGCCTCCACATTAACCCCGCGAATTGCTGATACCCGGGCTCGGGAAATGGGTTGACGGTAGGCAATTACAGCCAGAGTCTCCAGAGCAGCTTGAGTTAGTTTGGCTTGTTGCCCATCTAAGACGAACTTTTCAACCAGCGGTGCTAAGTCGGGGTGGCTATAGAAGCGCCACCCTCCAGAAATCTGTTTTAACTCAAAACCGCGCCGTTCGCGTTCGTATTCAGCTGCGAGACGCAACAGCGCCTCAACTATCTCTTCGGTGGGACGTTCGATAATCTGGGCTAGCACAACCTCCGAGAGAGGTTCCTCAACGACCATAAGAATTGCTTCTATTGATCTCTCCAGCTCGCGTTCAGACATCTTGGCCCTCACCTTCCAACTTGATAGGTTGATCAAACTCGTCGCTCACGTTCACTTCCCCAGCTTCACTTCCAGTCCAGGTTATCTGCAGCTCCCCCAGAGCCATTACCTGTTCAAAGCGAATCTGGGCCTCTCGATATAGCTCTAGGAGAGCTAAGAACCGGGCTACCACCACCAATGTATTTGGAGCATCAGATATTAGAGTGCGGAAAGTAGCGCTCTTTTGGCGCCTTAGAAGTCCCACCAGATGGGTAGCTTCAGCTGCGACGCTGACCATGGGTAGGTGTAGATGCGCTGTGGAAAGCGTTGGGAGAGTTTTCGGGGTCAAAACGCGATTGGCAATTGCGGCAAAGCGTTCCGGGCTCACCCCAATCAGCACTTCTGGGAGGAGTGTGGCAAAGGCTGAATCCAAGGCAACGCTCCGCGGGAAGGTCCTCTCTTGTAGTTCGATTCGTCGCTCGAGAATCGTTGCAATCTCCTTGAAGGCTCGATACTGGAGTAAGCGGGCGAAGAGAAGATCTCGAGCCTCGAGTAGGGCTAAATCGGCTTCATCATCTACCTCACCAGAAGGAAGTAGTCGAGCCGCTTTCAAGTCAAGGAGAGTCGCAGCAACGACAAGAAATTCAGTTGCATGATCGAGTTTCCAGCCCGCCTCTGTACCTTCTAGGGACTTGATATGAGCGATAAACTCATCAGTAACCGTTGCGATTGCAACTTCAGTGATATCCATCTTGTGCCTAGAAATCAGCTGCAATAAGAGATCAAAAGGACCGTCAAAGTTCTCTAATTTGACCGAGAAACCGCTTATCCGCCCCTCTCCTTGAAAAGATGAGTTTGATTCGGGCGTCGCTGAACCTAAAGTTTGAGTTGAGAGTTCAGCGCTGTCACTTGTCATAGCACGATAACTCTACGCGTGTCGCTGCGAGATTCCGAAACCATCTGCGTAAAGTCGCGCCATGGCAAAAAGTGCTTCAGAGATTTCTCGTTTGAACGCTAAATCGACAATTAAAAGCGTTTCGAAAAGCGATAGTGAAGTTGTAACGACTTCCTCGGTCTTGAATCGACCGACCCCAATTTTTCCTGAACCTCCACATCTAACAACTCACGGTGATGCTCAGATCATCTCTGTTGTTAATCAAAAGGGTGGAGTCGGAAAAACAACCACCACGATAAATCTCGGAGCTGCCTTCGCTGAACTTGGTCGCCGAGTTTTACTCATTGATTTTGATCCGCAACATTCACTCTCTGTTGGGTTAAATGTTTCAACTAGAGAGATTGAAGGATCCATCTACGACCTGATGATGGATGAGTCGACCAAGATTGATGATTTCTTGCTTAAAACAAGCGTTCCTGGAATGGATATGGTTCCGGCACATGAAAATCTCGCCGGCGCAGAAGGTGGATTAGTAAGCGTAATTGCCCGCGAAAAGATCTTGAAGCGAGTGCTCGATCCGGTCCGTGATTTCTACGATGTAATCCTCATTGACTGCCAACCTTCACTTGGACTACTGACTGTTAATGCTCTTACTGCCTCTAATTGGGTTTTAGTACCACTTGAGTGTGAGTACTTTGCGCTACGCGGAGTCGCGCTCCTTGACGACATCATTAAGAAAGTGCAAGTAAATACAAACCCAGATCTCAAACTCCTAGGAATCCTTCCAACGATGTTTGACCGTAAAACGGTTCATAGTCGTGAGGTATTAGAGCGAATTAGTGAGGCTTTCCCAAGCAAAATCTGTGACACCACGATCGCGCGCACTGTTCGTTTCCCAGAAACAACGGTTGCCGGCGAGCCAATTACCTCCTACGCAAGCTCCTCAGTAGGAGCTGCTTCTTACCGTCGTTTAGCTCGTGAATTGATTTCAATTGGAGGTGTCCGATGACGCGTCGCATAAGTCTTCCCGGAGCAGATGAACTCTTTCGTAAGACAACTTTGAGCGCCGTCCCAGATCAAGTTGAAGTTGTTGAAGAGGTTGTACATACCAACCGGCCGACAACTGCAACTGTCGCTAAATCTCAACCGAAGAACTCAACCGGCGTCAGACAGACGCCGAGAAGAAAACCAACGGGACTTGATAAAGGACCCTCAGGGCGAGAGAAGCACGATGAGAAGATAACCGTTTATCTATCACCGGAAGAACTCTTCGATCTTGAGCAAGCGCGACTTCATCTTCGTGGAGATCTAGGATTAGCGGTAGATCGTGGTCGGATAGTTCGCGAGGCGCTTTCGATAGTAATTGCCGATCTTGAAGCTAAGGGCGATCAATCAATAATTGCTCGTAGATTGCGTGGTCGATAATCCACGTTACCGAGCTCTCAATCATTTAGCTCTCAATCATTTAGCTCTCGATCACGTAGCTCTGGGATGAGCCGAAGCATAACTCTCGCGAAGTTTGTCAATGGTAATAAGTGTGTAAATCTGAGTTGTGCTCACAGATGCATGGCCCAAAAGTTCTTGAACCACTCTTATATCTGCTCCTCCATCCAAAAGATGAGTTGCGAAAGAGTGTCTAAGGGCATGAGGTGATACCCGCCCGCTAAGACCGCTTTTTTCCGCTGCTTCTAAGACGATATTCCATGCGCTCTGGCGTGAAATTCGCCCACCTCGGTGATTCAAGAAGAGCGCTTTCTGACTCCCCTGTAGAAGTGAGGGGCGAAGTCGGATTAGATAATCCTCTACCGCCTTTCGAGCAAAACTTCCCATTGGAACCATTCGCTCCTTTCTCCCCTTGCCAAAAAGTCGAATGGTAGTTATCTCTCCATTCGAGCTCTCAACTCGCTTCACATCATCAACATTCAATGAGATCACTTCACTTACTCGCGCGCCAGTGGCGTAGAGCAGCTCGAGCATGGCACGATCACGAATTCCCATGCCTTCTAGGGGCGGCGTAGAAATCAAACTTTCGATCTCCTTGATAGAGAGCGCCTTTGGAAGTCGCTTCGGTATTGTTGGAGGAATCAATTCGCGCGCAATATCCTCGAGATTTCGATCCTTTCCAAGAAATTTATAGAACGTTCGAATCGCAACTGTTGAACGGGCAATACTTGCTTCAGCCATACCCATCGCGCGCAATTTCGATAGGAAATCCATGAGATCAGCGCTCTTAGCGCCTGCAAAGGTTAGTTCCCGCTCATCTAGAAACTCACTTAGCTTGAGTAAATCTCGCTGGTAAGAGGAAAGAGTATTTTTGCTTAGGCCGCGCTCGACTCCGATATGGCTGATAAAACTTTGGAGTAAGGGCCTATTTTCCACGGTTGATAGCAGCTTTGATTAGGCCACTAAAGAGCGGATGCGGTCTAGTCGGCCGAGATTTAAATTCTGGGTGCGCCTGTGTGCCTACGTAGTAAGGATGAATCTCTCTCGGAAACTCTACGAACTCGACAAGAGATCCATCAGGAGAGATTCCGCTAAAGAGCAGACCGGACTTTCCAATTTGATCGCGATATTCGTTATTAACTTCATAGCGATGTCGATGTCGTTCAGATATCTCTTCCTTGCCATAAACCTCAGCGACAATAGAGCCTTTACTTAGGAGCGCTTTGTAGAGTCCCAGGCGCATCGAACCACCCATATCGGCCTCGCCGGCGACGATCTTTTCTTGACCTGCCATAGTTGCGATTACAGGATGTGGCGAAGTTGGTTCAAACTCCGCCGAATTGGCGCCTTCAATTCCAGCAAGATTTCGCGCCGCCTCAATAACCATACATTGAAGTCCCAGACATAAACCGAGGGAAGGAATTAAGTTCTCTCGAGCGAACTTGAGAGCGCCTACTTTTCCTTCGATACCTCTTACGCCAAATCCACCTGGGACGCAGATGGCATCGACATCGCCAAGCTGTTGTTTTGCGCCCGCTGAGGTTTCGCATTCGTCACTCACTACCCACTTAATTTCGACTTTTACCTTATTTTCAAAGCCACCAGCTCGAAGTGCCTCGGTTACAGAAAGGTAAGCATCTGGAAGGTCAACATATTTCCCGACCAAAGCAACCTTTACAGTTCTCGAGGGATTGTGAACGCGATTCAATAGTTGATCCCACTCCCCCCATTCCACGTCATGGAACGGAAGGCCCAGGCGACGCACTATGTAGGCGTCTAGCCCCTCGCTGTGAAGCACTTTAGGAATGTCATAAATTGATGGAGCATCAACCGCGGCAACTACTGCTTCTTGATCAACATCGCACATCAATGAAATCTTCTTCTTTACGTTAAGTGGAATCTCGCGATCTGATCTCAAAACCACACCGTCAGGGCTGATACCGATCGATCTTAAAGCTTGAACTGAGTGCTGGGTGGGCTTTGTCTTGAGTTCGCCCGAGGGCCCGATGTACGGAACCAAAGAGACATGAAGGTAGAAGACATTTTCCCGTCCTACTTCCTGCCGAATCTGACGGGCCGCTTCCAGGAATGGAAGGGATTCGATATCTCCTACAGTTCCACCGACTTCGGTTATTACGATGTCGATCTCAGGAGTCGCCATTGCGCGGATTCGATCTTTGATTTCGTTAGTTATATGAGGAATAACTTGTACGGTATCGCCGAGATACTCACCACGACGCTCTCTAGCAATTACCCTGGAATAAACTTGACCGGTAGTTACATTTGCCGTTCCATGAAGATTTGTATCGAGAAAGCGCTCGTAGTGTCCGATGTCGAGATCTGTTTCCGCTCCATCATCGGTAACAAAAACTTCACCATGTTGAAACGGATTCATCGTACCGGGATCAACATTGATGTACGGATCTAGCTTCTGCATAGTTACCCTAAGGCCACGCGCTCGTAACAACCTACCGAGACTGGAGGCTGTGAGACCTTTGCCGAGACTTGAGGCGACTCCGCCGGTGACGAATAGATGCTTCGTCACATGAGG
>JALRKE010000036.1 GCA_023254845.1 Candidatus Nanopelagicaceae bacterium
CTAGATGGTGAACTTGATGGATTTATTGAGGCCGGTATCAAGTGGCGGAGAAGTAAGTAGTCTGCGCTCGCGCTTAGATATTCACACAATTCACACCAAAGCGTGGGGGTGTATGCCCAGAATTTCGGGCCCCGCTACCTAGAATCCACCCGTGATTAAGTTCGAGAACGTGACCAAGGTTTATCCGAAGTCCGACAAGCCGGCTCTCGAGAATATCTCCCTAGAGGTCGAAAAAGGGGAGTTTGTCTTCTTGGTTGGTCTATCTGGTTCTGGTAAATCAACTTTCTTGCGACTTGTCTTGCGGGAAGAGAAACCAACCTCGGGAAGTATCCATGTGGCTGGTAAGGATCTGAAAACCCTCTCAAATTGGAAGGTCCCACAACTTCGTCGCCAAGTGGGCACAGTGTTTCAAGATTTCCGTTTACTACCTAACAAGACCGTTTCCGAGAACGTTGCATTTACTCTTCATGTATTGGGTTTCTCAAAAAAAGAAATTACTCGAGAAGTTCCTGAAGTTCTTGAACTCGTTGGCTTAGAAGATAAGAGCGATAGAAAACCGGGAGAGTTATCCGGTGGAGAACAACAGAGAGTTGCTATCGCAAGAGCTTATGTCAGCAATCCTGCAATTCTTATCGCCGATGAGCCAACTGGAAACCTTGATCCGGCAACTTCTGTTGGAATTATGAAGTTATTAGATCGCATCAATCGCGAAGGCACTACGGTAGTCATGGCAACTCATGACGCAGGAATCGTTGATCAAATGCGCAAACGCGTTATCGAATTAGAAGCAGGTCACGTGGTCCGTGATCAGGCTCGTGGCGTCTACGGATACTCGGGATAGGGCTAGAGAAATGAAAGCTGGATTCATACTCAGTGAAGTTGGAATAGGTCTTCGCCGGAACCTAACAATGACATTTGCCGTGATAATCACGGTTGCTATTTCACTATCGCTTCTCGGTATTGGCTTACTCTCTAACTCTCAAGTTAGAGTCATGAAGGATTATTGGTACGACAAGATCGAGGTTTCGGTATTCCTTTGCGGTTCGCTCTCGGAGGCTTCTTCTTGTTCTGGCGGAGTAGTTACAGATGCACAGAGATTGGAAATCCAACGTGACCTCGAAGCGCTTCCCGTAGTTGAAACGGTTTATTACGAATCGCAATCTGAGGCTTTTGAAAGGTTCCAGGAGCGCTTTAAAGACTCTGCAATCTCTCAGAATGTCACCGTGGATCAATTACCCGAATCATTCCGCGTTAAATTAAACGATCCAACTCAGTTTGCTGTTATCCAGAGCGCATTTTCGGGTCGCCCCGGAGTAGATGTAGTTCAAGATCAACGTTCGATTCTTGAGAAGTTCTTCCGACTCCTTAATGTCTTACGTGATGGAGCGCTAGCTATTGGCTTTGCCAGTGTGCTCACCGCAGCGTTGCTAATTAGCAACACCTTAAGGATTGCCGCTTTCAACCGTCGCCGTGAAACTAATGTGATGAAGCTAGTTGGAGCGAGCTCATTCTCAATCCAACTCCCATTCATCTTGGAGGGAATCTTCTCCTCGATTCTTGGCTGGGGATTCAGTGTTGGCCTTCTGTCGGGACTTAAATATGTGATTGATGATCGGATAGCGCCGCTGCTCACCTTTACTAACTTCTTTACTTGGAACGATGTTTGGCTCACCTCCGCTTACCTTCTCGGTACCGGTTTACTAGTGGCCACAGTTGCCTCTACCCTTACGCTTCGTAAGTATTTGAAGGTTTAAGGCAAGAGGGGATTGCCCCCAAGAGGAGAGTTGTTTTAAGTGGCTACTCGTTCCCCAAAACCCTCAAAGCCTTCCTCTAAATCGCCCGCTAAAAGTTCAAAGGCTTCAAAGCCGAAAGTCACTGTTAGATCTACTGTTAAAAAGAGCGCTCCCGAGGCCACGAGTATTGGCGATGCGCTCGAAGTGCAAAGTGTTGCTAATAAGCAACAAATAAGTCCAACCCAGAATGTAGCTGAAACTGTAAATGGATCCGACCTGAGAATGGATCAGAGAAATGATCGTGTGGCTCTAGTCTTTCTTGGAGTCTTTATAGCAGCGCTCTTCTTTGTCCTCGGTGCTAGTTTTGGTAACTCACAAGGAAATTCGCTTGTAGATGGCGCGATCGATGAATTAGTTGCTAATTCGACCGCTGACGTTGATCGAGGAACCTTAGAGAGAGCGGCAATCGAGGGAGCGCTAAAAGCATCGGGAGATGGATGGGCTAACTATTTCCCAACAACGACTTTGGAATCGCTAAATAATTTAACGGCAAATGTTTTTACTGGAATTGGAGTCTCTATTCGTGAAGTGCGATCAGGGGCTATAGAGATTGCGGGTATTCAAGATGACACTCCCGCATTTCGAAACGGTCTTCAAGTTGGAGATCAGCTAATTCAAATAAATGGAACTGATGTCCAAGGTGCTTCACTAACCACGGTTGCTGCACTAATTCGAGGCGATCTTGGCAAAGAAGTAGTAATCCAAGTAAATCGCAACGGATCTAGCAAAGTTTTCTCACTTCTTACTGAAAGAATTGATGTCAAGTCAGTAGATGCCTCCCAGATAACTTCTGATATTGCCTACCTATCAATCAATACATTTGCATCTGGAACATCATCTGAGTTCTTCGCCGCATTTAAGTCGCTAAATAGTTCTAAGGGAGTCGTAATTGATCTCCGTGATAATCCAGGCGGTTTGATCGAAGAGGCTGTTTCCATCGCGGAACTATTCATTGGTAGAGGCGTAATTGTCTCTTATCGCGCCAATGGCGAAGAGAAAGTTTTTAGTGCGAGTAATCCAAATCCAAGCAGAGTTCCGGTAGTCTTAATGATCAATAAAAGAACAACAAGCGCAGCAGAAATCCTTGCTGGAGCATTTCAAGATAGAAACCGTGGCGTAGTTATTGGTGAGAAATCCTTTGGTAAAGGTTCAGTTCAAGAGTTCATGACCTTGAAGGACGGCTCAAAACTCGAGTTAACGGTGGCCCTCTACTTAACTCCTAGCGGTAGAACTATTGAAGGAGTTGGGATAGTGCCGGATCTGCGAGTCTCAAACTCAGAGATAAAGGTTAAAGCGCTTCAGATTCTTGGTGGGCTGGCCCAATTAGGCTCCAAAAACTAAAAGACCGCTTACTAGCTCCCAATTACTCTTACATTCTCACTAATTGATTACCCTTATCCAATGGTGAAGGAATCTGGTAGGAAATTGATAGCCCAAAATAAAAAGGGTCGTCATGATTACTTCATCGATGAGGTTTTTGAAGCAGGTTTAGTGCTTCAAGGAACGGAAGTTAAGTCTCTTCGCGCTGGTCGTGCGACCCTCACAGATGGCTATGCCTCGGTAAGAGATGGAGAGCTATTTCTTGCTGGCGTTCATATCCCGGAGTACAACGAGGGATCATGGACTAATCATGAACCACGTCGCGAACGTAAACTTTTAATGCAAAAACGTGAAATAACGAAGTTGATTGGCACCCTCAAGGAATCTGGATTAACACTAATTCCGCTATCGCTCTACTTCAAAGATGGCATAGTCAAAGTTGAAATGGGTTTAGCACGAGGTAAAAAGGCTCACGACAAACGTGACTCACTCAAGGAGAAGCAGGCTTCGAGAGAAATTGATCGCGCGCTATCGCAGCGAGCAACAGGCAAATCCTCAGGAAAAGGCTCGCGAAGGAGAGATTTCGACGAGTAGTCGTGCGTAGGAATAAAGGGATTTCTCTCCTTGTTAAGCCTCACGTACAATTCCATATCTAGCTTCTAATCCTTAAGGCACAAACTCTTGGGGGTGAACGGTCTCGACTTCGATTGTTGAGCCAGGGGAAGCGGGCCGAGGAAGCCGGGATGATCTCGTTAACCACAAAAACCCGCGCAATCAATTAGACGCAGATAAAACTTCGTCTGATTACGATCTCGCTGCCTAAGCGAGCGCTGTAATCCGTTGCCCTGAGCTTGCTCTCGCCTCAGGGTCCAACGTCGATAGAGGGCTTACCAACCGATAACGTTGTGATTATCGGCAGGGACATCTAACACAACTGCGTTCGTCGGCTACTTGTGTGCGTGAGAGCCGGGACAGAGAAAGCGATTAGCACACTACGCCCGTAGAAGCCCTGTTTCAGTGTCGAAGGACCCGGGTTCGATTCCCGGCACCTCCACCATTTTTGCTTCCTTAATGACTTGAAGAATTGCTTGAGGCTAATTTGCGCACTCGCCAAATGGAAAACAATCCTGTTGCTATTCCTAAAATCCCCACATTTCTTGCACCCGAACTTACATTTTCAAAGATTAAGAAGCACCCGACAAGTAGCGAAAGGGATGCGAGGGTATAAACGAAGATCTTCCGAAAAGTAGAGATATTCGTTGGATTCCAGAGCGTTACCAATAGAGCGATTGGCCCACCGAACATGGCGGGGGCAACTATTATCGCTACGGCAAGTGCGAGTGATTCCATAAGTAGAGTCTAGAGTTAACTGGTTTCTTGGGCTGGCGGTTGTTAATTGGGTTTGTTTTGGCTTGGTTTGGCGAAGTTGTTAATCAGGTGAAGCAGGTGAAGCAGGTCGGCTCTTGTTTTCCAGTGACTTCCTCTCCCTCAAAGACCTATAAATTGCAGCCCTGATAGAGCGTTCTCAGACCAGTTCTAATCAATAGTTGGTAATTTGAGGTTGCCTCTTGACTAACAGTTAGCGCTTTGCAGCTGCGCTCTGATCACTAGGTAGCACTTCACAGCTGAGCTTTGATCATTAGATTAGCGCTTCGCAGCTGCGCTCTGATCAACAGGTCGAGCTGGAACAAAGAGCGTTTTACCTTGAGGTGAAGTCCAAGTGCACGACCCGTCGGCATGGCTCTTAAGTCTCCAACCTCCATGTGTTTTGAGTCGATGGTGACGACGACAGAGGAAGCCAAGATTTTCTGGGTTGGTATGACCGCCCTCTTCCCAACTCTTTGCATGGTCTATATCGCTAAGTCGAGCGGGATGACTACAACCTGGGAACCTGCATGTTCGATCTCGAGCGGTTAAGAAATCCACCAGATATTGAGAGGGTAGATAGTGACTTCTTCCCATGTCGAGAAGATTTCCCGTTAGGGGGTCAGTGACAAATTTCCTCCATTTTCCATCCGCGGCCAATTTTCTTGCGATTGAAGCGGGTATTGGACCATGGCCCTCTAATTCAGCAGGATTTTCTGCTAAACCGAGAAGAGTGGGTAGATCAACGGTTACATTTATGGAAATTGGGCGTTTTGAGTTTTCGATTCTCTTCGAATTTGAACTCAAGAATTCACTTGCGATTGCTGTAAGGGCATCAGCGCGCTTCATTTCGATGTTGCGAGGATCAACATATTTTGAGCGGCTACTTAGTGAGTCAGCGGCGCCCGAGCGGAGAAAGTGCGAATCTGAGGCAGCAACGCGGCTCTCTTCTGAGTCTTTAGCCTCCGAGTTGAGGTCGCTATGGTTTACATTTCCAGTACTTGAACCAACAATTTTGGCAAAAGTGTTACTACTTTCGCAATCAGTATCTATATAAGAGGCCGAGAGTGTTCGCTCCATTTCAATTCTGGCATTTATAGCTAGATAGACAGTCTGGGCATCTTCAGATGGAAGGAGCGCAATGAGAGTAGACATTCCATCGCCCTCGGGATAAATGGAGACAGTGCGGGTATCGCGGGCTATCTCATGCTTCTCTTCCAAAATTTCCGGCGCATATTGGGCGAAAAGAGTCTTCAATTTCTTGCTAACTTGCGCCGCGGTATGAAATTCGGAGTGGGCGAGCGCTTTACTTTCAATAAATGGAAGGATGTCAGGAGAAACGCCACGCTCCAATGCGTCGGCAGTCTCTCGCGCAATCAAAGTCGCATGACTTGAGCTTATCTCGCCGTTTGAGAGCGCCTCGCATGTGGCGGGCAGATGATTGGTAAGAGTACGTGCAACATCAATGCGCATCTGGGCGGTATTCGGAGAAAGTTTGAGCGCCGTCGCGACATCTTCGCGCTCGGCCTCATCTACACCTTCCCACATATTTGAAGCCTCATTCGGTTCACTACCCGCTATTGCCAATGTTGCTTCCTGGATCAATGAATAGAGCCATGAGTATTGCTTCTCTAAAGCTGCGAGGTAATCGATTCGACCTGAGGCGCCGAGAGTTCTCGGCTCAATTTCGAGAAGTCGCCCAAGATTTTCATAGCTGCCCGGACGCGTCTGGATATAAGCAACTCGTGCTTCGACAGGATCGGAAGCGGTGCTTAGTATCTCAGTAAGGCTCATGGATAAATGATGGAATGGGGCACTGACAAAGTCTGATTGTGAAGATGTAATTTCCCCAGATTTCGTGCTATTTAAGTTTAAATTGTGGAATAGTTATACGAAGCGCGTATGCCAATAATTTAAGTTAAGTGATTTGGGCATAGAACTAGTTAAAGCAAGTTATCCAGAGCAATAATTTATCCACCAATTAGAGAACAGAATTGAGATGTCAAGCAACTTGAAATTATAAAATCTTAATAATGTCAAGTCGTTTGATGAGGTCAAGTCGCTTGATGATCATCACCACTGCTCATGAGTAACTCCAGCAATGTCTGTTGGAGCCATCCCAACCAGGAGTAAACGGCATAAACAGCTTTCATGGGATCACTTTCGGTCATTAGTTCATACTTCTTATGTAAATCGGATGCATCGCGCTTAGACCCTGTGGCGGAGTTCGTTTCACGATCGTAGTTACGATCATCAATGCTAGCGCCGCCAGAACCACCCGCAACTGAATCGCTATCGGGCGAGTTGCCTCCGCTTTCGGGCGAGCTAGTTGAGCCCTCATCGAACTCTTTACTGATTCCAAGTCTGACCGCAAGGGCCAGTCTCAAATCATTTAAAGCACCCAGCCAAGCCATCGCATCGTTATCGATGAACTTAATTTCGATGGAGCCGCGATCAATGGGTTGATCTGCGTTCCAATCCTCATCTTGAGGGATTAACGCCTCGTAAACAGTAAGCGCATGCGCTCGCTTCTTTTCCCGTAGCCCGTGCTCGGTATATCGACGGAATTCGGAGGCCGACTTCTCGTCTTTATAAGCGTTGGGAAGTAATCGTCGCAAGACTGGATCCTCTGGAGGCTGTTCACTGCCTCCCATATCCATTGATGAACCTAAGCCCATCATTGAACCAAGCCCCATCATCCGAAAAATGGGATCTATATCAATCTCAGAATTAACTGCTCCATCACCAAGCAACTCCAAGATCTGCTCGGTCAGATTAATCAATACATGTGCTTCTTGAGAGGTAAAGAGAATCTGAATTGAGCCATCTTCAGCGCGAATGAATTTTGAGCTCATCTGTTAATTAGAGAACTTTTAGCGCTGAAACAACCTTTGTAAGGGACGCCTTTGCATCGCCAAACAGAAGCGTCGTCTTCGGGTCATATAAGAGTTCATTTTCGATTCCGGCAAAGCCCGGGCGCATTGAACGCTTTAAGAAGATCACATTTCCCGCAAGTGATACATCAAGAATTGGCATTCCATAAATCGGACAACCGGGAGTAGTTTTCGCGGCCGGATTAACCACATCATTTGCGCCAATAATCAATGCGACATCGGTCTGGGGGAAGGTGGGATTTACTTCATCCATCTCAGATAACTGCTCGTAAGGGACATTTGCCTCAGCAAGAAGCACATTCATATGTCCAGGCATACGACCTGCGACAGGATGAATTCCATAAGCAACATCAATTCCCTTAGCTGACAATAGATCGGCTAATTCGCGGACAGTATGTTGCGCCTGCGCAACTGCAAGACCAAAACCAGGAACGATTACAACGCGCCGTGCATAATTAAGAAGGATTGCAACATCATCAGGGGTTCCTGATTTAACTGGACGGGTATCGGTAGCGCCACCAGTTGCCTGCGCTTTGGCGGTAAAGGCTCCAAATAGCGTGCCAAATAGCGAGCGTCCCATAGCTTCGGCCATCAAACGCGTCAATATAGTTCCGGAGGCGCCAACAAGAGTTCCGGCAATAATCAACAAAGTTGCATCTAATACGTAACCTGAGGCTGCAACTGTTAATCCCGTAAATGCATTCAATAATGAGATAACAATCGGAACATCTGCGCCACCTACTGGGAGAACGAATAAGACGCCGAAAAGCAGCGAGAGCGCAGCCAAAATCAATAGTGGGGTAGTCCCGAGTTCCGCAATCACCCATCCAGAAACTCCGATAACTCCACCTAAAGTTCCGGCAATTACCACTCGGCCTCCCGGGAAAACCACTGGCGCAGTCGTCATCAACTCCTGCAACTTCAAAAAGGTGATGATTGATCCAGAGAAAGAAACACAGCCGACAACAACTGTGAACACGGTTGCCAAAACAACTGCAAAGGAAGCGGTATCGCCCAACTTCATGTACTCGACGATTGCAACCACGCCATTAAAGAGGGCAACAAGCTGAGGCATCGCGGTCATCTGAACGCGGCGCGCAGCGGGAACGCCGACAATTACGCCCACGATGATTGCGCCAATAATCCAACCGAGATTTCTTCCTTCATTCTCAGAGCGGAAGAAGACCAAGAGCGTGGCGATTCCAGCACCAGCAGCGCCAAGTAAATTTCCCCGGCGCGCAGTTCTTGGATGAGATAAGCCTTTAAGTGCGAGGATAA
>JALRKE010000037.1 GCA_023254845.1 Candidatus Nanopelagicaceae bacterium
CATTCCTTTGATCCGCTCGATGACTATCCCGTTTTCTGCATCCCTACCGCTGAAGCTGTCGCAAAGGAGCCTGGCTCATTTGGAATCGTGCTTGGTGGATCGGGAAATGGTGAGCAAATTGCCGCAAATAAAGTGAAGGGCGTTCGAGCAGCGCTTGTGTGGAGCAAGGAGATTGCAAAGCTTGCTCGTGAACATAACGACGCGAATGTGATTTCACTTGGCGGTCGAATGCATGATGAAGCATTCTGTCTTGAATTGGTCGATATCTTCCTCGCTACGCCATTTCCAGGCGATGAACGGCACGTGCGAAGAATTGGCTTGATTTCAAAATACGAAAGTGAAGGGAAACTCTAGACTCTTCGGTAACAGAAATCCGTTACAACGTGATCCTTTGAAATTCCCTTTCCTTCAAACTTTGTAATTGGTCGCCAATCCGGTCTTGGGACAACTCCACCTTTGAATTCGGAAACTTGAGCGAAATTCTTTTCTATATCTTTTGCGTAAGGGAGCCAATCGGTTGCGATACATACCTCTCCCCCCTTTACTAACTTCTTAGCTAGTAACGAGATAAATGGTGGTTGAAGAAGTCGTCTCTTTGATTGACTTCGCTTCGGCCATGGATCTGGAAAGAAGATGTGAAATTTATCAACGGTGTGATCGGCGATGTGGTCAGTCAATACATCCCAGATATCTTCATTAATTATCTTTAAGTTTCTCAACCCCAAGCTCTCGGCTCGAATAATCAAAGCGCCTATTCCAGGTTTATGCACTTCGATAGCTACATAACCATTTTCCGGATTAGCGGCGGCAATCTGTGCAGTTGCCTCCCCCATTCCACTTCCAATTTCGAAGATAACTTCCTTTGGTTTAACAGCGTAGAAAAGAGAGTGGGGATCGATTATTCCTGAGAGTGGAATTTCAAATCTATTCCAATGATTGGCTAATGCATCGGACTGGGCCTTTGTCATCCGCTCACCCCTGAGGCGAAAACTTCTTAATCTAAAATTCTTGGGAGTGACCTGCTCCATAGTGGCAAAGAGTGCCATCTCTGCTTGGATAGGCGCATGCCAGGAAACAATCTCTCGCGCGCTGAAGCCGCAGATCGCTCAGCACATCTCAAGATCCATCACTACGACATCACCCTTGATGTCACAACTAGTGAGGAGACCTTCTATTCCAGGTCCAAGGTGACCTTTGCCTGTGCCAAGCCGGGCTACTCCACCTTCATTGATGCCGTTGGAAAGAGATTGATATCTGCGACTTTAAATGGGAAGTCAATTGAGCCGAGCGAATTCACCGGGCAATCACTCTTCTTGAAAGATCTTCAAGCAGAGAATGAGTTGATTGTCGAAGTCGAAGCAATCTATTCAAAGACTGGTGAAGGTCTACAAAGATCAGTCGATCCAGTTGATAACGAAGTTTACCTCTACTCACAAGGCGAGACTGCTTTTATACGAAACATGTATCCATGTTTTGACCAACCAGATTTGAAAGCCACCTTTGACTTCACTGTGATTGCGCCAGCGCATTGGGAAGTGATCTCGAATAATCCGGTAAAGAATAAGAGCGAAGTAGATGGAAAAAAGAAATGGGAGTTCACCACAACCCCAATCATGTCTACTTACATCACCGCTGTGGTGGCAGGTCCTTATGCACATGTCCATGATGAATACAGCGGCAAGAAAAAGATCCCAATGGGAATCTATTGCCGCAAGTCTCTTTTCCAGCACTTAGATGCTGATGAAATCTTCCTTGTTACTAAACAGGGTTTTGAATACTTCGAGCGAGTCTTCGGACTTGCTTATGCATTTGATAAGTATGACCAGATCGCCGTTGTTGACTTTAACTGGGGCGCAATGGAGAACGCAGGCTGTGTCACCTTCCGTGAAGAACTTCTTGTGTTTAGATCCAAAGTAACGGAACGGATGTATAACGCTCGTGCCAACACGATTCTTCATGAAATGGCACATATGTGGTTTGGAAATTTAGTCACGATGAAGTGGTGGGATGACTTGTGGCTCAATGAATCCTTCGCCGAGTGGTCCTCTTACCTAGCACTTGTTGAGGCGACCCGCTTTAAGAATTCCTGGGCAGGGTTCAATGCAGAACGTAAGAATTGGGCATATCGCCAAGATCAACTCAGCTCCACTCATCCAATCGCTGCCGATATGGTCGATATTGAGACGGTAAAGGCGAACTTCGATGGCATCACTTATGCAAAGGGAGCTTCTGTTCTTCACCAACTAGTTGCCCACGTGGGCCGCGATAACTTCATCGCTGGGCTTCAGGTCTACTTCGCAAAGCATGCCTATAAGAACACCACGCTTAAAGATCTTCTTGACGAACTAGAAGCTAAGAGTGGTCGCTCACTTGATACCTGGGTTTCCACGTGGCTACAAACAGCTGGAGTGAACACGCTTCGCCCAGAAGTAAAGGTAAGCGGCGAGACCTATGATTCGATTGCAATAAAGCAAGAGCCGCCACTAATTCCGGCTGGTTCAAGTGAATTGCGCCCACATCGCATGGCGGTCGGACTTTATGATCTTAAGGGAAGCGTCCTAGAGCGCCGCACTTCTGTTGAGCTCGATGTCGCTGGAGATCTCACTTCCGTTGAAAAACTAAAAGGTGAGAAAGTCGCAGACTTACTCCTTATAAACGATAAAGATCTCTCTTACGCAAAGATTAGATTCGACAAGCGTTCAATTGAGACTTTGAAATCACACCTTGGAAAACTTAACGACAACTTATCTCGAGCTCTATGTTGGTCAGCTGCGTGGGACATGCTCCGCGATGCGGAAATTTCTTCCTCCGACTTCATTGATATCACCATTGCCGGATTGCCTGGCGAGGATGACATCACCACGGTCACTGCGCTTGGTAATCAACTTGCTTCTGCTATCGAGGTATATGCCGCTCCGAAGAATCGTGACTCACTCCGCGAAAAAATCGCAACAGTCATGGGTGATCTTCTGGAGAAGGCAAAGCCTGGAAGCGACTTTCAACTTCAATTTGCTCGCATCTTTGCCTCGCTAGCTCATACCCCAGCCCAAGGCGCCAAGATTCGCGAACTCCTTGATGGAAAGTTAAACGGGTTAACGATTGATGCAGATCTGCGTTGGCACCTACTCATATGCTTAGTTGAACGTGGTCTTGCCGGAATAGGTGAGATTGATGCGGAGTTGCAGCGCGATAACACGCTAACAGGTCAACTCGCTCGTGAGCGTTGCATGGCAGCCCAGCCCAATCTCCAGGCAAAAGAGAAAGCTTTTAAAACAGCGACCGAGAATTTTGAAATCTCGAACTGGATGCGTTTATCGGCGATCCAAGGCTTTGCCCGCCCATTACACCGTGATTTCCACGCCAAGTTCATCGATCGCTACTTTGACTTAATCCTAGATATCTATAACTCCAAGTCTTATGAGGACTCATCAAACATTATCGACTTACTCTTCCCAAGTTATGTAGTATCAAATGAGACTTTGGCAAAGACTGATGCTTGGCTAACTTCGACCGGTAAGGATGCACATCCGACGCTTCGTCGTCATGTTTTAGAGGCTAAGGATTCGTTAGTGCGGGCGCTTAAAGTTCAAGCAGTAGATCGTTGATTATTCGTTAATACGAGTGATTACATCTTCCTTGTAGCGATTGCGCTTTGACTTCTTTAGGTTCTCAGAAGCGACTACGAGCACCCATACTGCAAGAAAAATTGCAGTAGGTGTTACGAAGAACCAGAGAAAACCCTCCAAGAACGGAAGTGGATCTCCGGGCAGCGAACCATCTTCATTTAGCGCAAGGATCATGGGTGAAGTCTAAGCAGTTGCGGCTACGACGCCAAATGGTTCGAGATAAGGAACCCAGCGCTTCTCGGCTCTACCAGTTCCAAGAATTCTCCAAGCAGCTCCAACTGGCTCTCTTGGCAGAGATCTCAATCTCCAACCAAGTTCCTTAAGGGTTTTATCGGCCTTCAAATGATTACAACGATGGCAGGCGCTTACGACATTTTCCCAAGAGTGATCACCACCACGACTTCTTGGAACAACGTGATCAATTGAAGTTGCAGTAGCGGCGCAATACACACAACGACCACCATCGCGAGCAAAGATTGCTCTTCTAGATAGCGGGACTGTGTGGCGATATGGAATCTTTACAAACTTATGAAGACGAATTACTGCTGGAAGAATGACTGAGCCTGATGAATATCGAAACTCGACTCCAGATTCTTCAACCATTGTTGCGCGATTATTCAAAACTAAAATGAGCGCGCGTCTATCGGAAACGACACCTAGTGGCTCGTAGGTGGCGTTTAGAACTAAAGTCCTTCTCGTCGTCACCGACACTTTGCTAAACCCCTTTATGCAACGCGTGGCTCGCGTCGTGGGGGAAATCCTGCCTGAACTCTCTCTGAATTGTGCGGAATTCGGGTTAAATTCTTATAAAGTCCCGCTCAAATGGAGCTCGAATTCAGCGCAAAGGAAGCCCTTGACTGGTTTTTAGGGGCTCCGGTCCGCATTTTGGTCATCCTTCTTATTGCCGTCGTTCTACAAAGGGTCGCATCACGAGCAATCATGAAGGCGCTCTCAAAAGTTGCCGATGCAGATTTCATCCCCGGAGAGCGCACCCAAGCAACTCGTCAACGCGAGCGCGCGCGCACTGCTGCTTCAGTTCTAAAGAGCACTTCCAAGGCTTTGATTGGTCTAATAGCTGGAGCGATGATCCTCGGTGAATTAGGTGTTGATCTTGGTCCACTAGTCGCATCTGCTGGTGTAGTCGGCTTTGCGGTAGGTCTTGGCGCGCAGACAATCGTTCGGGATGTCTTCTCTGGAATTATCATGTTGGTTGAAGATCAATATGGCGTAGGTGATCAAGTTGAAGTTCTAGATGTAAAAGGAAAAGTTGAAACGGTAGGCCTTCGAATTACAACTATTCGTGATCGCCAAGGCACATTGTGGTATCTGCGAAACGGTGAGATCTTAAAAGTTGGAAATAAATCTCAAAAAGCTCGTGGCTGATTGACCATGGAGTTAGCGGCCATAACCAGATAGCTCCAAAGTTCTTCTCTTAGATCATCCCGCATTTCTAATTCGTCGACTGCTGACTTCATATGCCGCAACCAGACATCCCGTTCCATCTCACTAATGTGAAATGTAGCGTGGCGCATCCGAAGCCTTGGATGACCTCTCTGCTCGCTATATGTGCTCGGGCCGCCCCAGTATTGTTCAAGGAACATCAATAACCGCTCGGCAGCGCCTTTGATGTCATCATCTGGGTACATCGGTCGCAAAACCGGATCGACGGAGACCAAAGCGTAGAAATGCGAGACTAACTTTTCGAAAGTTGCTCGTCCGCCCATCTCTTCATAAAGGCTCATTTGCTGTTAATTTTAAGCGACCAGATACCAAGTAGTGAGACTGGTATCGCGGCAAAGACGCATAACCAACCATACGAGAGCGTTCCAATAATGACGCCGGCAAGCGCTCCCCCGCCAGCTCCGGAGAGATTCATAACGAGATCACTCGCTCCTTGGGCAGAAGTCTTTACTTCCGGGGTTACCGATTCGGTTAAAAATGCCGATCCGGCAATCAAAGTGAAAGACCAACCCAGCCCAAGTAAGAAGAGTCCAATGCCAAGCGTGATCGCATCATCAGCAGCTGCAAAACCTGAGATGAGAGCTGAGAGCAACAAAGTAACAACGCCGATTTTTATAGTGTTGATTCGTCCGATTCGATCGCTAACAGATCCCACAATTGGTGAAAAGGCGTACATACCAACATGAATACTAATAACTAGACCAATTATCGTGAGCGTTACATCTACATGGGCCATATGGACCGGAGTCATAACCATGATTGAGACCATCGCTACGTGGCCGATTGCGATTGAGAGAATTGCAAAAAGCGCTTTCTCGTTGCCTCGAATGTGAGCAAGTGCTTGTTTAGTAGAACGCTTTGCAGTTGCTGTAAGAGCTGATTCTTTCTGCGCGAGCAGATATGGATCTGGCCGCAAGAAGATTTGAATAACCAAGGTTGCAAGGAATAGCGCAACTGCTGAAATCAAATAAGGACCAACCAACCTAGGAAGGCCAACTTCCTCCGCAAGGTTTCCAGAAGGTTCCATTAAATTAGGGCCAGCGACTGCACCGATTGTTAATCCCCAGACAACGAAAGAGAGTTGTCTAGCGCGCGACTCATTTGTCGCGAGATCAATCGCAGCAAATCGCGCCTGATATCCGGCCGCTGATGCCGCACCAACAAAGAAAGTTCCAAGGAGCATGAGCACCAAGTTCTCTTCAGCGCCGCCAAGGATTGCAAGAAGTGAACCAACCACACCAGCGACATATCCGACTGATAGCGCCAACCTTCTTCCACCACGAGCGGTCAGCCTTGCTAGCGGGAGCGCTAGCGCAGCGGCACCAAGAACGGAGGAGGTTTGCGCAAGCCCAGCAAGGGTCTCTGAATCAGTAATCGAAGCAACGAGCAACGATCCGGCAGCAACTGTTCCAGCAACGCCAAGACCATTTAAGACTTGAGCAGATGCAAGGACTTTTACGGTCCTTGCCTGTTGTTTTGCAATCACTTACTGCGCAACCAAACTGCTGTATCTGGAGGCAGTGTGAAGTCTCTTATAGGAGAGCTTGAAACTAGTAGCTCTCCCTCTGGAAGTTTGATCTCGCCACCGAAATTTACAATACATAGGAAGTCTCCGGGTCTGCGGAAAGCTAGAACATCGGATCCAAAATCAACCCACTCCATATCGCCATCACCAAGACCCGCTTCTTTATGCCTAATCTCAAGTGCAGTGCGGTACATGTTTAGCGTTGAAGCTGGATCTTTATCTTGAGATTCAACAGAGTAATCGCCCCACCATTTTGGTTGCGGTAACCAGGCTTCATCTGGGGTAATCGATTCAGTGCCAGAGAATCCATAAGCAGAATCTGAAGAACTCCGCCACGGAAGTGGAACGCGACAACCATCGCGACCTTTATCTAAATTATTCGACATACTCCAACGTGGGTCCTCTAGTCGATGCTCAGGAATGTCGCGCACCTCAGGTAACGCCAACTCTTCGCCTTGATAGATATATGCACCACCAGGTAACGCCAACATCAATAGCGCACCTGCGCGAGCGCGCTTTTTTCCTAATTCAAGGTCTAATTTGTTTACATCACCATGTCGATCAAGGGTGGTCTCGCCAGTTCCTGGCTGTAGCCCTAGCGCGAAGCGATCTACGGAACGAACAACATCATGATTATTGAAGACCCATGATGCTGGTGCGCCAACATCTTGAATTGCTTGAAGCGAGGAATCAATATTCTTCTTTAAATCTTTAATCTCCCACTTGGAAGTAAGAAAATCGAAGTTAAAAGAGTTCGCCAGCTCATCTTTACGAAGATAGAGCGCGATTCGAGAGGCTGGCGAGACCCATGCTTCTGCAACAGCCATTCGATCGCCCTCATAAGAATCGAAGATTTTCCGCCACTTTCGGTAGATTTCATGAACGCCTTCTTGATCCCAGAATGGCATTCGTTGTGCCGCCAACATCTCAGGCGTTGCATTTTCTTTATCTAAAACATCAGGAAGACCCTCGGCTTTGACCATTCCATGAGCAACATCTATTCGAAATCCATCTACGCCACGATCGAGCCAGAAACGAAGCGTTCTCTCGAAGTATTCATGTACTTCTGCGTTCTCCCAATTGAAATCTGGTTGTTCGACCGCGAATAAATGCAAATACCACTGGCCAGGTTTTCCATCAGCTTCTGTTATGCGATGCCACGCAGGGCCACCAAAAACGGCCTGCCAATTATTCGGTGGAAGTTCACCGTTGGCACCTTTACCGTCACGGAATATGTAACGATCGCGTTCTTTTGAACCAGGTTTTGCGCGGAGCGCCTCCTGGAACCAGAGATGCTGATCTGAGGAATGATTTGGAACGATATCAACAATGACGCGAATTCCCATCGCATGAGCTTCTTTTATCAGTACTTCTGCATCTTTCAAGGTTCCATAATCTGGTTCGATATTCATGTAATCCGAAACATCGTAGCCATGATCTTTTTGGGGAGATGGATACCAAGGAGTTATCCAGATTGCATCAATTCCAAGTCGCTTCAAGTAAGGAAGTCGTGAACGTATCCCTTCGACATCACCTTTCCCGTCACCATTTGAATCAGCAAATGAACGAATATAAATCTGGTAGGTAACGGCATCGCGCCACCAAGGACGCATCCTGCGCGGGATTGAGCTTGCCACTTAACCCTCCTGGATTAGGTATTTCTCGAGGAACTTACGCTCATCCTCATTAAGTGGTCTCGACTTTGAGACTGATTCATCAACTCCTACTTGAACAGTACGAATCCTGGCACAGAGCTCATCACCATTGTGGATTTCATAGACCATATTGAAAGAAGAATTTCCTATTTTTTCAACCCAGAGATCTACATCAACAAAGATTCCTCCGAGCGTGATTCCCTTGTAGAAATCCACCTCGGCTCGAGCTACGACCATAGCCATCAGCCCAGGCATATCTCCTTTGGTGTGGTGTTGCATGAAAGACCACTCAAAGCGCGCTTCTT
>JALRKE010000038.1 GCA_023254845.1 Candidatus Nanopelagicaceae bacterium
CGAAGCCCTTGAATTAACTGTGCTAGATGGCCAGGGTAAATCTCGAGTTGTAACTATGGGTTCTTATGGAATCGGTGTTTCGCGCGCTGTTGCAGCTATCGCAGAACAGACCCATGATGAGATTGGTCTAGTCTGGCCGAAAGAAATAGCACCAGCAATGGTTCATATCGTCGCAACTGGTAAGGAAGATCTCCCCTTTGCGACCGCTGAGAAAATCGCGCTGGAATTAGAGTCAAAGGGCGTAACGGTCATGCTTGATGACCGAAAAGAGGCAAGTCCAGGCGTTAAATTTAAAGATGCTGAATTGATTGGTAATCCAGTGATCGTGATAGTTGGTAAGGCTTTAGCTGAAGGAAAAGTTGAACTCCGCATAAGAACTACAGGCGCAAAGTGCGAAGTCCTGCTTGCCGAAGTAATAAACGAAGTTCTGGCCGCACTCAAGTAGTGGAGATTTCGGTAGAGGTAATCCTCTTTCTATTCTTGGCTTCAACTTTGGCCGGGCTAGTAGACGCAGTTGCCGGCGGCGGAGGATTGATTCAGCTCCCAGCGCTCTTAGTTGCGATGCCCAAGACCCCACCTGCTGAGTTACTTGGAACAAACAAACTTCCATCTTTTCTTGGAACTGCGAGCGCCACCGCTTCATACCTAAGAAAGATGAGACCCGATTTTCGTATCGCCTTCTCGATGGCAGTTCCAGCATTTATTGGTTCGGCGCTCGGTGCGAGAGTTGCAACGCTAATTCCAAAAGATGCTTTCCGCCCAATAATTCTCTTTGCCCTGGTCGCAGTATTTATCTACACATTGTGGAAGAAAGAATTGGGATTGAGTAATAACAAGAAAGCGAAGACGTTTAGGACATATCTAATTGCAATATTTTTTGGCCTAAGTATTGGTTTTTATGATGGAATTTTTGGACCAGGTACGGGATCTTTTTTGATGTTGGTTCTTGTAGCGCTTCTTGGCTTTGCTTTCTTTGAAGCCTCAGTAACGGCAAAGATCGTTAACTTGGCGACGAACTTGGGAGCGATAGTTGTCTTTGGTGCCAATGGAAAGATCCTTTGGACCTTGGGCCTTGCTATGGCGATTGGAAATGTGATTGGTGGCTTGATGGGCGCGCGCATGGCGATTAGGGGAGGCTCGCGTTTGATTCGCAACGTCTTTCTCATCGTAACCTCAATGCTGATACTCAGGCTTACCATCGATACTTTCTTTTAATTCTCATTCGGGCTATCCTTTCGCCCCACAACTTCACAACAAATAAATAAGTAGGTCGGTGATTATGTCTCTTGTTAATAACCTTACTGAGCTGCTTAGCCCTGCGATTAAAGGTGCTGGATTTGTTCTCGAGGAAGTAAAGGTAACTCCCGCTGGAAAACGGAGAATTGTCGCCGTAATTATTGATGGTGAAGATCGAAACCCATCTCTTGATGAAGTAACTGTTGTATCGCGCAAGGTCTCGGATATCTTGGAAAATTACTCACAACTTGGCGAAATGCCTTTCACACTTGAGGTAACCACACCAGGTGTTGATCGACCCCTCACTTTGCCCCGTCATTGGCGCAAGAATGTCGGGAGACTAGTAAAAATAACCCCCAACGAAGGTGATCCCTTTACTTCCCGGATCACTTCAGCAACTGATGAGACGGTGGCCCTCGAATCAAGAGAGATTAGATTCTCCGATATTAAACGCGCGGTTATTGAGATCGAATTTAATCGCAAGGATCCGCGATGAACGTCGACATGAAAGTCTTAGAAGCGCTCACTATCGAACGCGATATTCCACTTGAGCGATTGATTAGCGCAATTGAAGTCGCTGTAAAGATTGCGTATAGCGAGATGGAAGGCGCCAAACCATTTGCTTATGCACGACTTGACCGCGAAAGTGGCGAGATAAAGATCATCGTCCCGGAGTTTGGCGCGGATGGAGAACGAGTCGGTGAATATGTTGATGAACTCCCTGGATTCTCGCGTATTGCATCAAGTACCGCGCGCAAGATCATTAAAGAGAAAATGCGCGCATCTCGTGATGCGGAGATTGTTGGCGAGTTCAGCGCATCAGTAGGGGATATCGTCTCTGGGGTAATTCAACAAGGACGAGACCATCGAATGGTTTATGTAGATCTCGGTCGAGTGGAAGGAAGAATTCCACCGCATGAACAAGTTCCTGGTGAGGTTTACACCCATGGTGAACGAATCAAATGTTTTGTTGTAGAAGTAAAGCAAGGTGTGAAAGGCCCAGAAGTAATGCTCTCGCGTAGCCATCCAGCCCTTGTTAAACAACTATTTGCACTTGAAGTCCCAGAAATTCGCGACCAAGTAGTTGAAATTATGGGAGTTGCTAGGGAAGCGGGACATCGAAGCAAGATCGCAGTCCGTTCACTTCGCTCTGGAGTTAGCGCAAAAGGTGCGTTGATTGGACCGATGGGTGCGCGCGCGAGAGCTGTGATGGATGAGTTACATGGCGAGAAGATAGATATTGTTGATTGGTCGGAAGATCCTGCTGCTTACGTTGGAAGTGCGTTAGCGCCAGCGCGAGTCTCAAAGGTCGAGGTTGTAAATGCCGAGACGAGATCTGCGAAGGTGGTTGTCCCTGATTACCAACTCTCCCTTGCGATTGGTAAAGATGGCCAGAACGCTAGATTGGCGGCGCGCCTTACCGGCTGGCGCATCGATATCCATTCTGATGCCGTTCCGGGCGAATAAAGCCGGACCCTTTTCGCGATTTTCCTCCTCAAGGAGTATGGTTCGCACCTGAGGTTTCCGCCTCAAAATCACAGGAACGAAAGCTGGTATGAAGGTAATGGCACTCTAATGAGCACCGCTAGATCATGAGTAGGTCAATTTAGGCGTCGCGTTCCTTAAAAACGCGGGGCCACAGAAGGAGAAAAGTGGCAAAGGTCCGCGTTTACGAATTAGCAAAAGATGTAGGGATGGATAGCAAGGATGTACTTGCAAAACTCCAAGAGATGGGCGAGTTCGTCCGTTCTGCATCATCAACAGTTGAACCACCGGTTGTAAGGAAGTTCCTCGAGAAGTTTCCACCGGTTGCAAAACCAGCTGCTGAAGCAAAGCCTGCAAAGAAGGCGCCAGCAAAGAAAGCTGCTGTTAAGAAAAGCGTTCCTAAGGTTGAAGAAGCATCTCAAGAGAGTCCTGTAACTCCAGCTGTAACTCCAATCAATACTGCTCCTGTAATTCCTCCTGTTACTCCAGTTACCCCTACTGCGGCTCCGATTCCACCAAGACCACCGGCAGCTCGCGGTGGCAATAATCCATTTGGAACTTCTGCAGGTCCAAGACCTTCTGCGCCTAGACCTCCACAACAACGTCCCGGACAACAACGACCAGGACAGCAACGTCCAGGACAACAGCGGCCTGGAAATAATCCATTTGGAACATCTGGTGGTCCAAGACCGCCACGTCCAGCTGGTCAACAACGCGGACCAATGTCTGGACCACGTCCCGGTTCTGTTCGTCCAGGTTTTGCCGCACGTCCACCGCGACCTGATCAAAGAACAGATCAACGTGGACCAGGTCGCCCCGGACAATTTGGTCCTGGACAAGGTGCACCAGGTTCACGTCCGCAAGGTTCCGGTCCATATAGATCTCAACCAGGTGGCGCACCACGACCAGGTGGATTTGGTGGACCAGGTCGTCCCGGACAACGTCCCGGCGCTGGTGGCGCATTTGGAAAAGGTGGCGGAAAGAAGAAGAGTTATAAGAGTAAGAAGGCTCTCCGCGAAGAGATCGACAATATGGAAGCGCCAACAATTGGTGGCGCAATTGTTCCGAGAGGCGATGGAAATACTCCAGTACGACTACGTCGAGGCGCCTCGCTCGCTGATTTCGCTGAAAAGATTGGCGCAGATCCAGCTGCACTTGTCTCGGTTCTCTTCCACTTAGGTGAGATGGTTACCGCCACTCAAACAGTTGATGAGAGCACCCTTGAGATGCTCGGCAACGAGTTTGGTTACAAGATCACCATTGTTTCTCCGGAAGATGAAGACCGAGAGATTCTTGAGCAATTCGACATCAATCTCGAGCAAGAGTTAGCTGATGTAAACCCAGAAGATCTCGAAATCAGACCACCAGTTGTAACCGTTATGGGCCACGTAGATCACGGTAAGACGCGACTTTTGGATGCGATTCGCCAGACTGAAGTTGTAAAGGGGGAAGCAGGTGGAATCACCCAGCACATCGGCGCCTATCAGATTCATCATGATCACAATGGCGTAAACCGTGCCATTACTTTTATTGACACCCCAGGTCACGAGGCCTTTACCGCTATGCGTGCTCGTGGTGCGAAAGTAACTGATATCGCAGTCCTAGTCGTAGCCGCTGACGATGGCGTAATGCCACAGACAATCGAGGCGCTTAATCACGCACAGGCCGCAAGCGTTCCAGTAGTAGTTGCGGTAAATAAGGTTGATAAAGAAGGCGCAAACCCTGCCAAAGTTCGCCAACAACTCACCGAATACAACCTCGTCGCCGAAGAGTATGGCGGAGATACCCTGTTCGTTGATGTCTCTGCAATAAGCGGTAAAGGCATCGGAGAACTGATTGATGCAATCCTTCTAACCGCTGATGCTGCGATAGATCTACGCGCAATTCATGAAGATGATGCTCGTGGTGTTGCAATCGAAGCACATCTAGATCGTGGTCGCGGACCTGTTGCAACAGTTCTTGTACAACGCGGAACACTAAAGATCGGTGATTCGATAGTTGCTGGATCTGCATTCGGACGGGTACGTGCGATGATGGATGAGTTCGGCCATGAGATCAAAGAGGCCGGTCCATCGCGCCCAGTCCAAGTACTTGGATTCACATCTGTTCCTAGCGCCGGTGATGGCTTCATAGTTGCGCCGGAAGATAGAACAGCACGGCAAATCGCTGAGAAGCGTCAAGCTGGTGAGCGTCATGCCGCCCTTGCCAAGGCGAGAAAGAAAGTTTCGCTGGAAGACTTCTTGGAGAAGAGCAAGGTCACAACTTTGAACCTAATTTTGAAGGGCGATGTGAGCGGTTCGGTAGAAGCCCTTGAAGATGCGTTAGTCCAACTTGATGTCGGAAGTGAAGTTGATCTACGCGTTATCCACCGTGGCGTTGGCGCAATCACAAAGAGCGATATCACTCTTGCATCTGCATCTGGCGCAGTCGTTGTCGGCTTTAACGTAAAACCAGAACCACAGACCGCAACTTTTGCTGATGAAGAAGGAGTTGAAGTTCGCTTCTACTCAGTTATCTACAAAGCTATCGAAGAGATTGAAGCGGCCCTCAAAGGACTACTCAAGCCTGAGTATGAAGAGGCAACTATCGGATCTGCTGAAGTTCGCGAAATCTTCAAGTCGAGTAAGTTCGGAACAATCTCCGGATCACTTGTCTTATCTGGGGTTATCCGTAGAAACGCAAAGGCCCGAGTTCTTCGCGATGGCGTCGTAATCGGGGATAACCTAACTATTGATTCACTCCGTCGCTTCAAAGATGATGCAACTGAGGTCCGCGAAGGATTCGAGTGCGGTATCGGGCTTGGCTCATACAAAGATATCCAGGTCGGAGATGTCGTTGAAGTCTTCGAGATGCGCGAGAAGAAGCGTGCGTAATGGGGAAATCACATCGCGTCGCAAAGGTCGCCGATCGAATTAAGGTTGTCGTTGCCCAAGCATTGGAAAATCGCATAAAGGATCCACGCTTAGGTTTTGTGACGATTACCGATGTTCGAGTTACCGGAGATCTCCAGCAAGCCTCTATCTTCTACACAGTTCTAGGCGATGATGAGGCGCGCGCCAATACTGCAAAGGCGCTTGAGAGCGCCAAAGGGGTTCTTAGAACTGAAGTCGGTAGAGAGCTAGGAACAAGAGTTGTTCCCACGCTTACCTTTTTTGTCGATGCGCTCTCTGAGACGGCGAAGAATTTTGAGGATCTCCTAGATCAAGTTAAGAAACATGATGAGGAGATTGCTCATCTCCGTGATGTCGCCAAGCCAATCGGCGGGAGTGATCCATATAAGACCCCGCGAGCTCGCGAAGCGGAATGAGTAAGCAACACGGCTTTCTAGTAATAGACAAGCCTGCGGGGATGACTAGCCATGATGTCGTTGCCCAAATCCGAAAACGCCTCGGCACAAAACAAGTAGGTCATGCTGGAACTTTAGATCCGATGGCTACTGGCGTGTTGGTTGTTGGAATAAATAACGCGACAAAGTTTCTACAGTACATTGTTACCGGCAGGAAGCGGTACTTCGCAATCATCCGACTTGGAATCTCAACAGTCACAGATGATAAAGAAGGAGAAGTAGTAGCGGTAAAAGATTGGCGAGCTATAAACGATTCAGATATTGAAAGCGCTATAGATAAATTTCGTGGAACAATTATGCAGGTTCCTAGCTCTGTATCAGCTAAGAAGATTGCTGGTGAGCGAGCATATGACTTGGTTCGAGAAGGTAAGGAAGTAGAACTTGCCGCTAAAGAAATAACAATTCACGAATTAAAAGTTCTCGCTATCCATAGAAATGAATACCTAGATATTGATATCGATGTTACTTGCTCGGCTGGTACCTACATCCGTTCAATTGCACGTGACTTGGGAGCGGCACTCGGAGTGGGGGGACACTTGATTGAACTTCGCCGGACTGAAGTTGCTCCATTTCAACTCGATGAGGCTGGCGAAATTGGGAGCGCCGAACTCCTACCGCTTCAAGATGCCATCGCCAAAGTCTTGCCAATTCGTGATCTGGGATTTGATGAGGTAGCGGAACTTAAGTTTGGAAGAAGGATAGATAAATCAAATCAAGATGGCGTTGTGGTTGGAATTGCACCTGATGGCGAGGTTGCTGCGATCCTTGAAAATCGTGAGGGTCGCGCACAGCCGGTAAGTGTTTTCAACTCATGAAAGAATTGCGCCGATGAGTTCGAATTTCAAACTGGAGTGGCATGGCGCTTCGATAACTGGAGCAACTGTGATTATCGGCATCTTTGATGGAGTCCATAAAGGCCACCAAGCGATAATCAAACGAGCGCTTGACCTCAACAATCCAGTCGTCGCGCTGACCTTTCATCCTCATCCAGCCGCAATAGTCACAAAAGATAAAGCCCCGACTGAACTGCTAACGCTAAATGAACGGGTTCAGCAATTATTGACCCACGGAGTATCAAGCGTCGCTGTTATTGATTTCACCGAAGATTTTTCCAAATTAACTCCTGATCAATTCATCGAAGATGTTCTAAAAAAGGAGTTAGCTGCAAAGGCGCTAGTTATTGGTTCAAATTTCCGTTTTGGAGTAAAGGCAAGCGGTGATGCGCAATATCTAAAGGAGAAAGCCGGTGTTCCCGTCACAGCGCTAGATCTTGAGAGTGAACTTGGAAACTCGGTCTCTTCTACAAGAATTCGCGAGGCGATTCTGGGTGGAAATATTGAGATTGCACGTGAGTTATTGACCAGGCCTCACCAACTAGTTGGCCCGGTAATTCATGGCGAGAAACGCGGTCGACAGATTGGCTATCCAACTGCGAATGTTCAAGTGGGAGCTAATGCAACTATTCCATCAGATGGGGTCTATGCCGGTTGGCTAACTGTTGGAACCCATCGTTGGCCGGCTGCGATTTCAATCGGGACTAATCCAACATTTGATGGAGTTCGTGGTCGACAAGTTGAAGCCTATGCACTTGATGAGAAAGATTTAGATTTGTATGACAAAGATGCAAAAGTGGAGTTTGGTTGGAGATTGCGTGACACAATCAAATTTGCCGGCCTTGATCCTCTTCTTGCCCAGATGAAGATTGATTGCGATAAGGCGCGGGAATTGACCCGATATCACGCGTAATTCCCACTCAATTTCTCACATTCTGAGCGCGCTGGTAGATTTCACCCCGCAAGCGAGAAATCGTGCGCTCGTGAATAAGACCGAGGGCCCTCGTGAAAGATGTAAAGGAAGTTAGACAATGGCATTAACAGCTGCCGAAAAGAAAGAACTCATTAGCAAGTTTGGCGCCTCTGCATCAGACACAGGAAGCCCTGAAGCTCAGGTTGCACTTCTCTCAAAGAGAATCGAGCAAGTTACTGCTCATCTACAGACCAACAAGCATGACCACCACAACCGTCGTGGATTGCTTTTGCTAGTAGGTCGCCGTCGCAGAATTCTGCAATACCTTGCAAAGACCGATATCACTCGTTACCGCGCGATCATCGACAAGCTCGGCATCCGCCGCTAGTTTGAAATAATTTAATAAATCTCGCCACGGGCTAGATGACTGGTCCTCGGTGGTGGCTTACGGATGATTGCCGTGGGCTTCGATCGAAG
>JALRKE010000039.1 GCA_023254845.1 Candidatus Nanopelagicaceae bacterium
ATCTTCAGTGGGCGAAAAATGAATTGGGGCCCCAAAAGATACGATGATTGGAACGCTCGCTCTAGATAAATTTCGTGGCACCTTCTTTGTCCAGAGTCTCTGGCTTCCCCAAATGATTGTGGGTAAAACGGGTGCGCCCGACTCCATTGCAAGTCGAATCACCCCGCTCTTCATCTCTTTAAGTTCAAAGCTCCGGGAGATAGTGGCTTCTGGAAATACGCCCACTATTTCACCTTTCTTCAAGGCTTTAAGCGCTTCTACAAATGAAGGCGCTCCATTCTTTCGATCAACACTTATATGTCGCATTCCGCGCATTAACGGACCGGAAACTGGGTGATCAAAGAGTTCTCGCTTTGCCATAAATCTAGCCAAACGATTTGAATCGAGAAGCGCTGTTCCTGCGATGGCAAAATCGAGATAACTAACGTGATTCATGGCAAGGAGCGCTGGACCTGATCTTGGAACGTGCGCTTGGCCGTGAAACTTAAAATCCAGATCCAAGTACCGCCAGAACCCTTTAAAGATTTGAACTATTGGGCGATAGACGAGTTCGGCCATTTTGCTTAACCGTTTAAGGCGCCTGATCTCGCAGCAGAAGCCTCCTTGAAGAGGCGACCAGCACGATAACTAGAGCGAACCAGCGGACCGCTCATCACACCCAAGAATCCAATCTCTTTTGCTTCTTGAGCCAATTCCACAAACTCATTTGGCTTTACCCAGCGCTCTACTGGATGGTGGCGCGGTGAGGGGCGCAGGTATTGGGTGATTGTTATTAGGTCGCAACCGGCTTGATGTAAATCATGAAGTGCTTGAGAAACTTCTTCACGAGTTTCACCCATTCCTAGAATCAGATTCGATTTGGTAATTAGACCAAAAGCCCGAGCTTGGTCGATCACATTTAGGGAGCGTTCATAGTTAAAGGCAGGACGAATCCGCTTGAAGATTCGAGGTACCGTTTCAAGGTTATGGGCAAAGACTTCAGGCCTTGACTCGAAAACTTCCTCTAATAGGCGTGGGTTTGCAGAGAAATCTGGCGCGAGCATTTCGACGCCACAACCCGGCACTGTTTGATGTATCGCGCGGATAGTCTCTGCGTAAAGCCAGGCGCCTTCATCTTCAAGATCATCTCTCGCAACGCCAGTCACCGTTGCGTATTTAAGACCCATACTCTTAACCGATTCCGCTACTCGTCGAGGTTCATCTCTATCTAGCGGTGCAGGTTTGCCGGTATCGATATTGCAGAAGTCGCATCTACGCGTGCATTGTTCGCCACCGATTAGAAATGTGGCCTCTCGATCTTCCCAACATTCGAAGATGTTAGGACAGGCAGCTTCTTGGCAGACAGTGTGCAATCCTTCTCGGGAAACGAGTGAACGAAGCGCAGTGTATTCCGGGCCCATATGAGCTCGTGTTTTTATCCAATCAGGTTTTTTTTCGATCGGTACCTCAGCGTTGCGCGCCTCTATTCGAAGAAGCTTTCGGCCGTCTGGAGCAACCATCAACTCGACACTTTCGCTAGCGCCTCGTAAAGGTGGCGCTCTAGTACGGGAAGCACTTCATCAATCGAAGGAGCGGGGTGCAATTCACTTTCCATTGAAGTAACTCCAGCGTCAGGGATTCCACAAGGAATGATTTTTTCGTAGAAAGTTAGATCGGGATTAACGTTGAGCGCAAAACCATGCATGGTCACGCCACGAGCAACACGTATCCCAATGGCCGCTATTTTCCGGTCTCCCTTTGCATCTCTTATCCAAACACCAGATCTCTCGCAATATCTTTCTGCTGAAATGCCAAACTCTCTGCAGACATCAATTATGGAGCGCTCTAACTCGCGGACAAATCCGACCACATCGAAGGAGTCACGCAGCTTGATTATTGGATATCCAACAATCTGACCCGGCCCGTGAAAAGTAATCTTTCCGCCTCTATCAACATCAATTACCTTCGAGCCATCAACTGGTCGCTCGTTATCAAGAGTTCTTCTGCCAGCTGTGAAGACCGGGGGATGCTCTAAAAGCAAGAGAGTGTTTGGTCGTTTTCCATCTGCTACTTCATTATGGATCTGTCGCTGCAGCTCCCAGGCGCTTTCATAATCAATGAGTCCCAATCGCTTTAGGGCGACTGGTGATGTAGTCAAAGACACGGGAATAGCCTACTTTCGAACTCTCCTATCGGCGCACTTCGCATAAGATAGCCCGTTGTGAGTATCACTTCTGAGAAGGTCATGCGTAGTAGGGCAAGAAAAGGTCTCTGGCTAGCCATAGTCACGATCATCGTCTGGATGGCCGTTGGAGGTTTCTCCGGCCAAGCTTTTTCGAAGATCTCAAATGTCCAAGAGAACGACAACGCCGCTTTCTTGCCGGAGAGCGCCGAATCAACTGAAGCTGGAAAGTTGATTGTTAAGTTCTCAGATCAGTCTCTCGATCTACTTCCAACTTTGCTGATACTCGTAGGTGATTTAGATCCAGTAACAAATCCAGAAAAGTTTGCGGAGGTAAGTTCTTTTGCGGAAAGCTTAAGCGAGAAGGTCCTTCCTCAATCCGGCCAACCGCTCTCCAAATACTTCGCGCCGGGAGCGCCGATCCAGGCAATCCCATCCCAAGATGGAAAAGCGGTTCTAATAAATGTCCAGATTGACTCTGCGATAGCGGGCGAAAATATCGGCAATGAGCCCGCGCTTCCGATGATTATCGAATTTGTAAGAGAATCAATGAAGAGCGAGATCCAAGGAATTGAGTCACACGTTACCGGTCCGGGTGGAATCTTTGCCGACTTGTTTGATGCTTTTGGATCTATCGACACAACCCTTCTCCGAACAACTCTTACTGTTGTGGCAATTATCTTGATCCTGGTTTATCGCTCACCAATTCTCTGGATTATCCCTTTGCTAAATGCCGGTCTCGCACTCGGTTTAGCCACGATGATCGTGTACTACTTAGCGAAGAGCGACATCGTCGATTTAAATGGTCAAACCCAAGGAATTCTCGATGTCCTTGTTTTGGGAGCTGCGACCGATTATGCGTTATTGCTCATTTCCCGATATCGCGAAGAGCTTCATCGATACAAATCACGATATGAAGCAATGCGCAAAGCTTGGCGTGGAGTGGTTGAACCCATTATCGCTTCCGGCACAACTGTTGTTGCCGGCCTTATGGTTCTTCTACTAAGCGATCTATCAAGTAACAGAGGCCTTGGCCCTGTGGGTTCAATCGGAATCGTCTCAGCAATGCTTGCCTCACTCACTCTTCTTCCCGCCTTAGTAGTCCTATTTGGAAGATGGGTTTTCTGGCCAAGAGTCCCGCGCTTTGATCATGAAGATGAGAAGTTATCTGGTTTCTGGTCGAAGGTTGGATCATTTGTAGATCGCAAACCAAAAGCAATTTGGATAACGACTACTTTAGTTCTTCTTATATTTGCTGGATTCTCAACCACCTTGAAGAACGATGGACTTGCGCAGACCGAAGCTTTTACTTCAAGAACAGATTCGGTTATCGGGTTAGAGAAATTAGGAGAGCACTTCCCAAGCGGCGAGGGAACGCCCGTGGAAATTGTGGTTGATACTGCTGATGTTGGAGCGGTTTCTTCAGCCATTCGCTCAATACCAAATATTGCAAGCGTGACTCCGGTCTTTATTCAAGATCCCACCACGCGTCAACCTACGGGTGAGTTAAAGGTCGTCGACGGCAAGGCGCTGCTTCATGCAATTCTTGATGTACCCGCTGACTCCACGGAGGCAAAAGAGTTAATCCCACAGATTCGCGAGGCGAGCAAGAAAGTTGATGAGAAGGTACTAGTCGGTGGCCAGACAGCAATCAGTTACGACATCGACCAATCCTCAAAGCGCGACAACCGAGTAATCATTCCGATTGTGCTCCTACTAATTGCTCTGATACTTGGACTATTGCTTCGAAGCATTTTCGCAGCTGGACTCCTTTTGGGAACGGTTGTGCTCTCGTTCTTCGCCACCCTGGGAGTTTGCGCACTTGTATTCGACAATGTCTTCGGTCACGCTGGCTCAGATCCTTCCTTCCCGCTCTTTGCCTTCGTCTTTCTAGTAGCGCTAGGAATTGATTACAACATCTTCTTGATGACTCGAGTTCGAGAAGAGGCGATGACCATTGGAACGCGCGCAGGAATTATCAAGGGATTGACTGTTACCGGCGGAGTAATCACCTCAGCGGGAATTGTTCTTGCGGCCACTTTTGGCGTTCTAGGAATTCTGCCTTTGGTATTTCTCGCCCAACTAGGTTTTGCAGTCTCATTTGGAGTTCTGCTAGATGCAATTGTTGTCCGCTCACTACTTGTCCCGGCGCTGGTAAAAGTGATCGGTCCAAAGATCTGGTGGCCATCAAAGCTGCAGCACGAAGGGAAATAGAGTTTCACGATGCGAGTCGGGCTGATCGGCTACGGACTTGCAGGGCGAACATTTCATGCGCCCCTCCTACAAGCATCGGGTTTCTTTCTAGCAGCAATCGCATCACGTTCGTTAGATAAACGCGGCGCTGCGCACACTGACTTTCCACTAGCCACAATTCTTGCATCCGCCGAAGAGTTGATAGATGAAGAACTAGATCTTGTAGTTGTAGCTTCCACAAATGAGGTTCACAGCGCTCACGCAAAGCTAGCAATAGATGCTGGAATTCCAGTTGTTGTCGATAAACCGATGGCTCTTGATTATTACGAGACTCTCTCACTCTTTGATTACGCCGATGCTCGTGGCGTTCCAATCACCGTATTCTTTAACCGGCTCTTTGATAGCGACACGCTCACCATTAGGGAGCTAATCAAAAGCGGTGAACTCGGTGACGTCTTTAGATATGAGTCCCGGTTTGAGCGATTCCGCCCTGATTTGAATCCTTCTGCCTGGCGAGAGAACACTCCTTCTGAGCTAGGCGGAGGACTATTGCTAGATCTTCAGACTCACTTAGTCTCGATTGCGCTCGATCTATTTGGCCCGGCCACGCTTGAATTCTCATCGATTAGAAGAGTCCGTGGCGGCGTAGATGATGATGTATTGCTAGTTCTAAAGCACGAAGGCGGAGTTGATTCATATCTTTCGGTAAGCGCCATCGCAGGCGCACCTGGCCCGAGAGTAAGAATGCATGGCCGCAACGGAACATTTATCGCCAAGGAGTTAGACCCACAGGAAGCTCTCTTGCGCGCGGGAGCCAAGCCTTTAAGTACGGGTTGGAGCGATGCCTCGGCAGTCACCGGCGAATTTCGGATACATAAAGGAACGGAATCCTTTAGTCATCGCGGAGTTCCTGGAAACTATGTGAATTTCTACAATCAAGTTAAGGAATCCCTTACTACCGGAGAGTCCCTACCGGTTTCTCGTGACTTTGCGTTGGAAGTAGCGCGAATTCTTGATCGAGCCCGGGAGCTTGACATTCGTTCTAATGGTTAAGTCATGAGTAAGAAAGTTGTTGTGGTCGGTGCGGGTTGGGCCGGATTGAACGCCGCTCGAGTATTAAATGAAGCGGGCTTTCTTGTAAGAGTTTTTGAGAAGAGCGGTCGAGTCGGCGGTCGAATCACAAGCGATTACGTCGATGGCTTTATTCTTGATCATGGTTTTCAGGTAATTAATCCCAAATATGCCGAACTTCGCGAAACTGGAGTTATCGATTCGATCGAAGTTAACTCTTTACCCAAGGGGCTCGAAATCAGGAGCGGGGTAGAGACTTTTAGAACTGGAGATTTTCGGAGCGATATTAGATATCTACCTGGTGCACTAAATCCAAAACTAGGTAGCATTCGAGAGAAGTTTGCATTTTTGAGTTATTTAAGTAAGAAAAGCGTAGATACCGAATTCAAAGAAGCAATGAGAGATGTAGGAACTTTCTATGAGGTTGTACTTAAGCCATTTCTTGAAGGAGTGTTTCTTGCCGATAGTGACCTGGTATCAAATCAGATGGCTAGGGAGCTGATTCATTGGTTTATCAAAGGAGCTCCTGGGTTACCTAGTGGTGGAGTTCGAGAGGTTTCCGAGTCGCTCGCTGCCGGACTAGATATCGAGTTCAATGTTGAAGTTAAGTCGCTCTCCGCCTCAGAAGTTATAACAAGTGAAGGCAAAGAGTCAGTTGACGCCGTGATTCTCGCGACCGATCCAATCTCAGCTGCTGAATTTCTTGGGACTGGGGTGCCCGAGATGAGCGCTTCGCAAACTTGGTACTTCAAGGTTCCTAAAGGCGAAATAGCCAGTAACCATCTGCGAGTTGGCGGGCTAGGGCCGATAGTGAATTCAGTTGCGCTCTCGAATATCTGCCCGGCTTATGCGCCTGTCGAATCAACTTTGGTTGCCGCAACAAATCTCAAAACTGCAGAAGAGAGCGAAGTCCGCTCACATTTGAGTTATCTATGGGAAGCGAATACTTCCGATTGGGAGCTGATTAGCTGCTACACGATTCCCTATTCACTCCCACTTCATAGGCCAGGCACGCCTCTCGTTGCTAAAGAGCTAACCGAAAAAGGGATTTATGTGGCGGGGGATTGGAGGGCAACGCCATCTCAGCAAGGAGCTTTACTGAGCGGCCGTTTAGCGGCGCGAGCGCTTATTTCTCACTTATAAGCGCAGCTAGGGCTGGCGCAAGGTGGGGATAATCAAATTCAAAACCTGAGCCAGTCAACTTTTTAGGCAAAACTTTTTTCGAGCCGAGAATCTCAGAAGAGAAGCCGCCGAGAGCAATCTTCAGGGCAAAACTAGGGACGGGAATGAGCGCCGGGCGGCGCAGAGCGCGAGCTAAAGCGGCGGTGAATTCTTGATTAGTTGCAGGATTTGGCGATACCAAATTGACTGGACCCTCGAGATCTTTTTCCAACAAGTAGCAGATTGCTTTAATCTGATCATGAAGCGTGATCCAAGACCACCATTGCTTACCATTTCCAAGTTTTCCACCTAGGCCAAATTTGAAGAGTGGCAACATTTTGCCGAGCGCACCGCTTGTTGGTTCGAGAACTAAACCCGTTCTAATCTTTACTATGCGAGTGTCGGATGCAGAATCAGCGGCTGCTTCCCACTCTTTACATACCGCAGCTAAAAAGTCATCCCCGGGGCGATCATCTTCTGTAACAGATCTATTTCCGGTCTCGCCATACCAACCAATTGCGCTAGACGAGATAAATACTTCTGGCTTCAATTTTCCAACAGCAGTGGCAATCGTATTTGTGCCAAGAAGCCTTGAATTCAATATCTCAGCCTTGTATTTCTTACTCCAACGCTTATCGCCGACATTTGCTCCGGCTAGATGAATTACTGCATCTACTCCCTCAAGGGGAGCTAGGTCGACCTCGCCAGTCTTGGGATTCCACAAAACTTCATCTGGAGACAGAACCGGTCGTCGTACCAAGCGTTGAACAGTGTGGCCTTCTGATTTGAGATGGCCCACTAAGGCCGAACCGATCATGCCGGATGCTCCGGTGATGGCAATTCTCTGAGGCAGCGCCATGACTAGCCTTTAAAGTCCGAGATCAGATTCGAAACGACCCTCTTCTAGTCGTTCCTTTAGCGTCGTTAAAAATCTTGCGGCATCGGCGCCATCGACAACTCGATGATCGTAGGAGAGCGCTAGATATACCATGGAACGGATGGCAATAGTTTCGCCGCCATCTTCGCCTTTAACAACCATTGGCCGCTTTACGACTGAACCGACGCCAAGAATTCCGACCTGTGGTTGATTAATGATTGGCGTATCAAATAGCGCTCCACGTGAACCAGTATTTGTGATGGTAAATGTTCCACCACCTAATTCATCCGGCGAAATCTTGTTCTCGCGAGTGCGAATTGCAACATCTGCGATCCTTCGCGCGATTCCTCCCATATTGAGATCGCCAGCATCTTTAATAACAGGTACTAATAAACCGCGTTCGGTATCAACTGCAATCCCAAGGTGTTCTGCGCCATGGTAAGTGATCTCATCACCCTCAACGGAGGAATTAAGAACTGGGTGGACTTTGAGAGCTTCACAAACAGCTACTGCGAAGAATGGAAGGAAACTTAATTTCACGCCCTCACGAGCTTCAAAGGTTGCCTTTGACTTATCCCTTAGTCTGGCGATCTTGGTTATATCTACCTCTACAACCGTCGTTAATTGGGCGCTAACTTGTAGAGACTCCAACATTCTTGCTGCAATAACTTTACGTAAACGGG
>JALRKE010000003.1 GCA_023254845.1 Candidatus Nanopelagicaceae bacterium
CTTGAACTGAAAATCCAGGTCAATAATCGTTTTGGATTTTTCTATGGTAGAAAAACCGATTAAGATTTTTTTACCGGCCTTCAAGGATAGTGGATACAAGAATCCGGTTTTTACATTCTGATTCAATCCTACACTTTGAACGGATTTATCTTTATGCAAACGCTGAATTTCAGCGACACCTTTTCCAATTTCGCTACAGATGTCTGTTCTTCCTTCTTCAAATACGACCATTTGAAGATAATCCTGCTTAAGTGAGGCATTAAATGAAAGAGTTCTTTGATTTTCCGTTCTAGCTGGTGGATGTTGAGTTGGGATGTATCTACAACTAAGTCCGCGCCAGCTCGTAACTCACGCAATTTTTCGCGCTCGCGTTCAATACCATCAACAATCCGGTCATTACCTTGTAGGGGATGTGGTCTTCTAGAGGATTCGAAACGAGTGATCAAAACTTCATCCGAAGCATCAACAAAAATGATTTTTCTCGAGACGCCCTTCTCGACAAGTTCAGCAAGCGCTCGGTTTAAGTCATCAAAGAACTGGCGACCGCGGACATCAATGACAACCCCAATTGAGTCGGAGGTCCGCTCGGTCATCTCTAACACCGCAGTGAGTAGTGAAGGTGGAAGGTTATCTATTACATACCATCCCGAATCTTCCATTGAGTGTGCGACGGTCGAGCGCCCGGCGCCACTCATTCCAGTTATGACTACTACTTCGCGTGCCATGGCTTCATCATGCTATCCATGTCAAGGATGCTCGATGATCTCCCCCGTTTGCGCATCTACTTCGATAGCGCTCTCCATAACGCTTAGTTTTTCATGTATGACCATCGCAGTCTTCTCACCTATTCCAGGAACCGCCGCTATCTCATTGATATCGGCCTTCCTTAGCGCTGCAACAGATCCGAACCTTTCGATCAGAGCGCCCCGCCGACTCTCGCCCAACCCGGGAATTTCATCTAAGAGCGATTCGAGCATCAGGCGGGAGCGCTTAGAACGGTGGAAAGTAATGGCAAAGCGATGCGCTTCATCACGGATCCGTTGCACCAAGTAGAGCGCCTCGCTATTTCTTGGCAGAACCACCGGATAGGCGCGATCGGGAAACCAAATTTCCTCTAATCTCTTCGCAAGTCCAACTAGTGCTACTTCGGTTATGCCGAGTTCAGCTAGGGCACGCGCTGCAGCATTTACCTGGCCTCGACCACCATCGACAATGACAAGCTGTGGTGGATAAGCAAATCTAGGCTTTCTCGCGCCAAGTGAATCTAACTCCTCTAGGTCTATTTCTTTCTCCTCTAGGTAACGCTTGAAACGTCTAGTTATCACATGATGCATGGCGCGCGTATCATCGAATTTTTCTCGATCATCAATTCCGAAGCGACGATAATCGCTCTTCTTAGGTTGACCATCTTCAAAGACGACCATGGACGCAACTACTGAGGTGCCTTGGATATTTGAGATATCAAAACACTCTATCCGGAGAGGTAATTCATCTAGCTCTAACGCCGAGGCCAAATCCTCAAGGGTACGTCCGGAAACGCCCGCATCATTTGCGCGCTTGCTCAAGAATTGAACTAAGGCGTGGTGCGCATTTCGTTTGACTGTTTCGAGGATTTCTAGTTTCTCGCCTCTCTGTGGAAAGTGAATGCTTGTCTTACTTTTGGCTCGCTGCGAGAGAAGCTCAGTCAATGAATCGCCATCTCCAACTTCAACATTCACATAGATTTCTCGTGGAAGTTCAAACTCTCTATAGATTTGTTCTAGAGTAGCTTCGATTAGTGCATCCCCCTCAGGCAGATTCGCCCTATCCATAATCCAAGATCTTGATCCAACAATCCTTCCGTTTCTTACTCTGAAAATTGAGGCTGCTGAGTGCGTTATATCGTCATGAAGCGCGACAAAGTCTGCAGATATTGAATCTGAGATAGCGGCATCCGTTGACTCACTCGCCAACTCGAGCGCTTTCATTCGATCTCTTATCTTTGCAGCTCGCTCGAACTGCTCCGCCTCAGCTGCCTGCTCCATTTCTTCCTTTAACCGGGACTCCAGATTAGTTGCGCCATGATCCATAAAATCACCCAACTTTGAAATCAGATCGCGGTGTTCTGCGGAAGTTATTCGCCCAACGCAGGGCGCTGCACACTTTCCGATATCGCCTAATAGACACTGGCGTTTACTTCTTACAGCCTGATCGAAATTACTCTTCGAACATGAGCGGATAGGAAACAGTTCCAGAATTAGATCAAAGGTGGTCCGCAGCGCCCAAGCATGTGCATAGGGACCGAAATACTTAAGACCCTTCTGTTTCGCTCGCCGGGTTATAAAGATTCTTGGAAACTCTTCGCCCACTGATAGCGCTAGAAATGGATAGGATTTGTCGTCTCGAAATTGAACGTTGAAGTCTGGGCTTTCCTCTTTTATCCAGGTGAACTCAAGTTGAAGCGCTTCTACCTCTGAATCGACGACGGTCCAATCCACCCGGCTAGCGGCGTGCACCATGCGATTTGTCTTCTCCGGCAAGTTCTTCTGGAAATATGAGTTGAGCCGATTCTTTAGGTTCCGAGCTTTCCCAACATATATGACGCGATCCTGAGCATCGAAGAATCGATAAACGCCGGGTTCATCTGGAACACCGGTTGGTCTATAACTACTTGGATCTGTCATCTCTTAAGCCGCTAGTTATTTAACTTTGAGTTTGAGCGCTTCGCTCAAGAAACGTCCGGTATAACTTGACTTGTTCTTGGCAACTTCTTCTGGGGTGCCAGAAGCTACAACCGTTCCGCCTCCGGATCCTCCCTCTGGGCCAAGATCGATAACCCAATCGGCAGATTTGATGACATCAAGATTATGCTCAATGACCACAACAGTATTTCCAGTCTCAACGAGGCGCTGGAGAACTCCAAGTAACTTTCGAACATCCTCAAAGTGGAGTCCGGTAGTTGGCTCGTCCAACACATAGATGGTGCGACCAGTAGAACGACGTTGCAACTCAGTGGCCAGCTTTACCCGCTGCGCCTCTCCCCCAGAGAGAGTTGGAGCAGATTGACCTAATCGGACATATCCCAAACCAACATCGCACAAAGTCTTGAGGTATCGGTGAATTGCAGGAATTGATTCGAAGAATTCACTTGCTTTCTCAATTGGCATATCTAGTACTTCAGCGATTGTCTTGCCTTTGTAATGGACCTCTAAGGTCTCTCGGTTATACCGGGCGCCATGACATACCTCGCAAGGAACATAGACATCGGGTAAGAAGTTCATCTCAATCGTGATGGTTCCATCGCCGGCACAGTTCTCACATCGACCACCTTTTACGTTAAACGAGAAGCGTCCCTGTTGGTAGCCACGCACCTTCGCCTCGCTAGTTTCGGCAAAGAGAGCTCGGATTTTGTCGAAGACTCCGGTGTATGTAGCTGGATTAGATCGTGGAGTTCGACCAATTGGAGATTGATCAACATGAACTACTTTGTCTAGATGATCGATTCCAGTAACGGTTCGATGGCGCCCTGGTACAACCCGCGCACCATTTAGCTTGTTTGCAAGGACCGAATAAAGGATGTCATTAACTAGCGTCGATTTACCCGAGCCACTTACTCCCGTTACCGCAACAAAAAGCCCGAGTGGGAAGGTGACATCAATCGATTTCAAATTGTTTTCTTTTGCCTCTTTTACAACCAGCGAACGCTTTGAATCGACTTTGCGACGTAACTTTGGAATGGCAATCGAACTTCGTCCCGATATATAGGCGCCAGTAATCGATTTCTTCGAATCAACCAAGCTGGCTAAATCCCCCGAGACGACAATCTCGCCCCCATGCTCGCCGGCTCCAGGACCGATATCAACGATCCAATCAGCAGTTCGAATCGTCTCCTCGTCATGCTCAACCACAATCAAGGTATTTCCCAGATCTCTTAAATGTGTCAAAGTATCGATTAGGCGACGGTTATCTCGTTGATGCAGTCCAATACTCGGTTCATCTAGAACATAGAGAACACCAACTAAACCAGAACCAATTTGGGTAGCAAGGCGTATTCGTTGCGCTTCTCCTCCGGAGAGAGAAGCGGCAGCGCGGGCCAATGTTAAGTATTCAAGTCCTACATCCAGTAAAAAGCTGAGTCGCGCGTTAACTTCCTTCATCACTCGTTCGGCAATCTTTGCCTCTCGCGCTCCAAGCTTTATATCTTTTAAGAATCGAGCGCACTCATCGATCGAAAGTTCACAGATTTCAGCAATGTTCTTTCCCCCGACTGTTACCGCAAGGACTTCTGGCTTCAATCGCGAACCATTACAAACTGCGCAAGGCGTCTCACGCATATATGCCTCGTACTTTTCGCGGCTGTAATCACTCTCCGTCTCCCCATGCCTCCGTTCAATAAAGGGAATGACGCCCTCAAATCCAGTCGAGTAACTTCTAACCCGTCCGTATCGATTCTTGTATTTGACGTGCACTTCATACTCGTAGCCATTTAATATTGCAGTTCTAGCCTTTTCGGAGAGCTTGCGCCATGGAGTATCCATAGAGAACTTCACATCTTTAGCAAGTGCTTCCAAGAGATTATTGAAGTACTCAGAGGTTTGACCGCCCGCCCAAGGAGCGATTGCACCCTCATGGATTGAAATAGAGTCATCTGGAATTACTAACTCTTCATCTACCTCTAACTTTGAGCCGATTCCCGTGCACTCCGGGCAAGCCCCGAAGGGAGAGTTAAAGGAGAATGAACGTGGCTCCATCTCCTGGAAGGAGAGTCCGCAATCGTGGCAAGCTAATAACTCGCTATATGTGCGCTCCCGTTCTTCTTTCGCCTTTGCATCGACAAATTCGAGCGTTACAAGGCCACTAGCTAGCCGAAGCGCTGTTTCAATCGAATCCGTCAATCTCTGTTTTGAATCTGGTTTGGCAGTCAATCGGTCAATGACGACTTCGATAGTGTGTTTCTCTTGCTTCTTTAATTTCGGCGGTTCACTTAATTGGACTGTGACGCCATCGACTCTCGCCCTTGAATATCCTTGTGCTAACAAATCCTTAAATAGATCGGCAAACTCGCCCTTTCGGGAACGGATCATCGGAGCTAGTACTTGGAATCTAGTCTCAGCAGGAAGACTAAGAATTTGATCGACTATGTTCTGGGGGGTCTGCTTTGCAATTGGCTTTCCGCACTTAGGGCAGTGCGGTTTTCCTGCTCTAGCAAAGAGCAACCGGAGATAGTCATAGACCTCGGTGATTGTTCCTACCGTTGAACGTGGGTTTCGATTTGTTGATTTTTGATCAATAGAGACCGCAGGAGACAAACCCTCGATAAAGTCGACATCCGGTTTATCCATCTGTCCCAAGAACTGTCGGGCATAGGCTGAAAGCGATTCGACGTAGCGTCGCTGACCCTCGGCGAAAATCGTGTCGAATGCAAGCGATGATTTTCCTGATCCAGATAAACCAGTAAAGACGATTAGAGAGTTACGAGGCAAATCTAGAGATACATTCTTGAGGTTATGTTCGCGAGCACCTCTTACCACTAATCTTTCAGCACTCATTTAATTCCACCCTCGTCCATGCTACGTAGTTCCCGCTTAAGTTCTTTGATCTCATCGCGCAATCTAGCCGCTAACTCAAATTGGAGTTCTGCGGCAGCATTTCGCATCTGTTCGGTTAAGGATTCGATCAGACCGAGAAGTTCAGCTCTGGGTAAGGCTACGAGCGACTTGGCATGAACGCCAACCGGAGTTTCGCTTACACCACGACGCTTACCCCCACCAATTAGGTTCTCGGTATCTTCGCTCTCACGTTCGATCAAATCTGTTATATCTGCAATCTTCTTTCGAAGTGGTTGTGGATCAATTCCCATCGCCTCGTTATATGCAATCTGTTTCGCCCGGCGTCGATTAGTCTCATCAATAGCGTTTCGCATCGAATCAGTGAGGTTATCGGCATACATATGAACCTCACCCGATACATTTCGCGCCGCTCTACCTATAGTCTGGATTAGCGATCGAGTAGACCGCAAGAAGCCTTCTTTATCAGCATCGAGGATGGAGACTAGCGAGACTTCGGGAAGATCAAGTCCCTCTCGTAACAAGTTGATTCCTACTAGAACGTCGTATTCACCAAGTCGCAACTCACGTAGTAGTTCTACCCTTCTCAAGGTATCCACTTCTGAGTGTAGGTAACGAACTCGTATTCCGGCATTAGCAAAGTAGTCGGTGAGATCTTCCGCCATCTTCTTTGTCAGCGTGGTTACCAGCACCCGCTCATTACGCTCTGCTCGTAGGTTTATCTCTACTCTCAAATCATCGATCTGATTCTTGGTTGGCTTAATGATTATCTTTGGATCTATGAGTCCGGTCGGGCGGATTACCTGTTCAACAAAGACCCCGCCAGCCTTCTCCATCTCGTAAGGACCAGGCGTTGCCGAAAGGTAGACCTTCTGAGGAGTTCGCTCGAGAAACTCATTAAATGTAAGCGGTCGATTATCCATGGCGCTGGGCAATCTAAAACCGTGCTCAACCAGAGTTCTTTTACGTGAGGCATCGCCTTCAAACATCGCCCCTATCTGCGGCACCGTTATATGTGATTCATCAATTACGCATAAGAAATCTTCCGGGAAGTAATCAAGGAGACAGTTCGGTGCCGAGCCCGCGAGCCTTCCATCAATATGTCGAGAGTAATTTTCGATCCCGGAACAGAAGCCCAGCTGTTGGATCATCTCTAAATCAAATTGGGTGCGCATTCGAAGGCGCTGCGCCTCAAGCAGCTTATTCTCCCGCTCCAATTCTTTAAGACGGTTCGCAAGCTCTGCTTCGATATCTGCCATAGCTCGCTTCATTGTTGCCGGGCTAGCTGAGTAGTGGGTGGCGGGGAAAATGAATACCTCTTTAACATCGCTAACTATCTCTCCAGTTAGGGGATTAAGTGTTGTTAATCGTTCAATCTCATCACCAAACATCTCAATTCGAATAGCAAGTTCTTCGTAAACAGGAATGATTTCGATTGTGTCGCCCCGGACTCTAAATGTGCCACGTTCAAATGCGATGTCATTGCGTTTGTATTGAATATCAACAAACTTTCGAAGCAGCGCATTGCGGTCAAGGCTCTCCCCCACATTTACTCGAACCATTCGATCTATATATTCCTGAGGCGTTCCAAGGCCATAAATACAAGAAACTGTTGCGACTACCACTACATCACGGCGCGTAAGCAATGAATAGGTAGCTGAGTATCTAAGGCGTTCAACCTCCGAATTTATCGAAGCATCTTTCTCAATGAAGGTATCTGTTTGCGGTACATAGGCTTCTGGCTGGTAGTAGTCGTAATATGAAACAAAGTACTCAACCGCATTGTTAGGTAGAAGCTCTTTAAATTCATTAGCAAGCTGCGCTGCAAGAGTCTTGTTAGGCGCCATTACGAGCGTTGGTCGCTGTACTTGCTCTATCAGCCAAGCGACGGTTGCGGATTTTCCAGTTCCAGTCGCTCCGAGTAAGACTATATCCGGCTCGCCTCGATTTACTCTCTCAGTTAAATTTGCAATGGCGCTTGGTTGATCACCCGCTGGCTTGAACTCACTTATAACCTCGAAAGGTTGATCTGCCCTTGGAGTACTAGTGACTGCGCGCGTCATTTTCTCGTTCGCGGAAGAATCTCGCGCTCCCAAACTCCCCGAACGGCGCGCTCAAGATCATCAATTGAACCCTCATTTTTGATTACACAATTGGCGATTGACTCACGCTCTTCATCGGTAGCTTGGGCTGAAATTCTCCGCTCAATCTCGTAACTCTTAAGACCCCGTTCGGCAAGACGTGCTCTCCTCACCTCAAGATTCGCAGAAATCGTGATTACGAAATCAAAGCGGTTTGCACCTTTAGTCTCAAATAAAAGCGGAATTTGATTTATGACTACCCCATCGCTTGGAACTCGTGTGGCAATCCTTGTGGCGAGTTCTCGTACTTTGGGATGAATAATTTCTTCTAAATCGCGCCGCGCAATTTCATCTTTAAAGACTATCTCCGCTAACTTGGAGCGATTAATTTCACCGTCAACTAGAACTTCATCGCCAAAGCGGGAAAGAACTTCATCATAACCCTCGGTGCCACGTTCAATTACATCGCGGGCTAGTTGATCAGAGTCGATGACAACCGCTCCAAGCTCCTGGAAGAACTCACCGGCCAGTGACTTACCTGAGCCAATCCCTCCAGTCAGTGCAATCGAGAGCATCTGATTTTCTCCAAAGCTAGTAAAGAGCCTCTTCCAAATAGAAAGAACAGGACCAGATTAAATCCGGTCCTGTTCTCATCAATAACTACTCTGCTGTCGCAGTCTGTTCAGCTTCTGGTTCTGCTGCAGCGGCAGCAGCATCGGCGGCTTGCGCTTCTGCCTTCTGCTTTTTGTGAGCAAGGAATCGAGCTTGGGCTTCTGCGTACTGGCGCTCCCACTCCTCGCGCTGTGATTCATAACCAGGCTTCCACTCTTGAGTTTGCGGATCGAAACCTTCTGGATAGATAAAGTTTCCGCTCTCGTCATAGCGAGCTGGCATTCCATATTGAGTTGGATCGAAAGCTTCGACTGGGACATCATGGCCCTCGTTAGCCTGTTTAAGCGATAACGAGATTCGACGACGCTCTAGGTCGATATCGATAATCTTTACAAACAGTTGATCGCCAACTTGAACGACCTGTTCTGGGATTTCAACGTGGCGCTCTGCAAGCTCTGAGATATGGACCAATCCTTCGATGCCATCAAATACTCGGATAAACGCACCGAATGGAACTAGCTTAGTTACCTCACCCGGGACAACTTGATTAATGGTGTGAGTACGTGCAAATGCCTGCCAAGGATCTTCTTGTGTTGCCTTGAGTGATAGCGAAACGCGCTCGCGCTCGAAATCAACTTCAAGAACTTCTACAGTAACTTCATCGCCCACTTCTACTACCTCACCTGGGTGATCAATATGCTTCCAAGAGAGCTCTGAAACGTGAACTAGCCCATCAACGCCACCAAGATCAACGAATGCGCCAAAGTTAACGATGGAAGAAACAACGCCGGAGCGAACCTGACCTTTTTGGAGTTGATTTAGGAAAGTGGTGCGTGACTCAGATTGAGTCTGCTCTAGATAAGCGCGGCGTGAAAGCACCACATTATTTCTATTCTTATCAAGCTCGATAATGCGGGCCTCAACTTGCTTGCCAATATAAGGCGAGAGATCGCGTACTCGTCGCATTTCTACCAGTGATGCTGGGAGGAATCCGCGAAGACCGATATCAACAATCAAGCCACCTTTTACTACCTCGATTACTGTTCCGACTACTACTTCGTCGCGTTCTTTCTTGCCTTCAATCTCGCCCCATGCCTTCTCGTATTGAGCGCGCTTCTTGGAGAGAATTAGACGACCTTCTTTATCTTCCTTTTGAAGGACGAGCGCTTCAATTCGCTCTCCGACTTTTACTAATTCACTTGGATCTAAATCATTTCGAATAGAAAGCTCTCGAGAAGGAATTACGCCTTCAGTCTTATATCCGATATCTAGAAGAACTTCGTCTCGATCTACTTGGACGACGATGCCTGAGACTAGATCGCCATCGTTGAAATTTTTTATTGTGCCTTCGATTGCGGCAAGGAATTCGGCTGCTGAGCCGACATCATTTACTGAAATTTGAGTTGACAAGTTGCTCCGTGGGGAAAGGTAACTAGTAGGACACGCTTAAAGTCTGACTCCAATTGGTATTGGGCATTTCCTACTAGGTCCGAGGCGATGCAAGAGCCCTAAGCGAGGAGCAGAAGGCTACTTTCAACTCACCGTATGGGTCAATTTGGGTGATTAATGTGCGGCTAGATCCCAACTCTTCCCAAAGCCGACATTTACATCCAGTGGGGCCTTTAGTGGATAGGCGCTACCCATTTCTCTACGGACCAGTTCTTCCAGCCCCTCATGTTCGTCTGCGGAGACTTCAAATATCAATTCATCATGGACTTGAAGCAGGAGACGAGACTTAAAACCTTCCGCGGTTAGCGCGCGAGCTACGTTTAGCATCGCAACTTTAATTATGTCTGCGGCGGATCCTTGAATTGGAGCATTAAGCGCAGCTCGCTCGGCAACTTCTCTTCGCTGTCGATTTTCATGGTTCAAATCTGGAAGATAGCGACGTCGGCCAAGAATCGTCTCGGTATAACCGCGTTCTCGAGCAACTCTTACTACTTCCTTCAGATAATCCTGGATTCCGCCAAATCTCTCGAAATATCGACCCATAAGCGCGCTCGCCTCTGCCGGACCTATATCAAGCTGTTGCGCTAGTCCAAATGATGAGAGCCCATAGGCCAATCCATATGACATTGCCTTTATTTGGCGCCGCATTTCTGGATCAACGCTCTTAAGTGGAACTTCAAAAACTTGTGCCGCTACCGTGGAATGTAAGTCCTCCCCTTCATGAAAAGCCTTTAGCAAACCCTCATCTTCAGAGAGGTGTGCCATGATCCGCATTTCAATCTGGCTGTAGTCGGCTGTCAATAGATCAACAAATGGCGCTTTAGCTACAAATGAATTTCGAATCTTTCTACCTTCATCAGTTCTTATGGGAATGTTCTGCAGATTTGGCTCGGTAGATGAGAGTCTTCCGGTTGCTGCAACAGTCTGTTGGAAAGTCGTGTGAATCCGCTCATCGCTTGCGGTCGCGGTTAAGAGTCCTTCAATGGTGGTCCTTAGTTTTCCGACCTCTCGAATCCTAAGGAGGTTCTGCAGAACTGGATGGCCAGTCTTTGCAAAGAGCCATTCCAGTGACTCAGCATCGGTACTAAATCCAGTCTTTATCCGTTTAGTCTTTGGAAGCTTGAGCTCTTCAAAGAGGATTGCTTGAAGTTGTTTGGGCGATGCCACATTAAATTCTTGACCAGCAGCGCTAAAGGCCGCCTTTGATGCGCTGGATTCTTCGCTAGCAAAGAAATCCCGGAGCTTTTCAAGTTCGTGACGATCGACCCCTATCCCCACTCTCTCCATTTCGGCGAGCAAATGAAGCGTTGGAATCTCCAACTCCAGAAAGAGTTTCGAAAGCTCTCGTTTCTCCAGTTCATCCCTTAAGGCGCTCTCCAGGTCAAATAGATATGCAACTAACTCGGGATTAAATGAGCTACCGAATAGGTCGCTACTTGCAGGGCTCAGGGTTATTCCTAGGTAGCGCGAGATAAGCTCCTCAATCTCAAGATCACGAGTACCCGGGTTTACCAAATAGGCAGCTAATTCGATATCAAAGTCTGATTTGGCGAGCAACCCGCTACGAATCAATGGTTTGCCTCGATGAGTGATGACCGAAGCTTCAGACTTCAGTTCGATACTAGAGAACTCGCACTTAATAACATGTTCCCTATTAAGTCCAATCAAGATTTCGGTTTCAGATAGAGCCACAGCTAGCTTCCCTTTGGCTAGGGCAACTCGCTTGCTCAGCTCATTGATATTCAAGTGCTCAACCTTTATCTGTTGGACAACGCTGACTATTGGTTCCGAAGATGATCCAGATAGCGCTCTTGCTCTATCGCGAAGAGCCTTGATCTCTAGTTTTTCAAAGAGCGAAATAGCGCGATCGGTATCAATCCCACTCCACTCGAGTTCTGTGATAGAAAATTCGATCGGGACATCGCTTCTCAATTGGGTGAGTTCCCTATTTCTTATAACGTTATTTAGCGCGCCTCGAAGTGAATCACCAGCTTTGCCGGGAACTTCATCTACATGAGCAATTAGCCCCTTGAGCGAACCGAATTCTTTTACCCATTTTGCAGCCGTCTTCTCGCCAACTCCTGGGATAGAAGGCAAGTTATCGCTTGGATCGCCTCGCAGAGCTGCAAAATCTGGATACTGTTCTGGAGTTAAGCCGTACTTTTCAATCACCGCGTCCGGGTTCATTCGCGCTAAATCAGTAACGCCTTTCTTGGGATAAAGCACCGTCACCCTTTCAGTGACTAGCTGAAAGGTGTCTCTATCACCGGTACAAATCAAAACATCGCTTGCTCCACCATCTCTTGCAACAATGGTGGCGAGGATGTCATCTGCCTCAAATCCTTCGCATTCAAAACTCTTTATCTGAAAAGCCTCAAGTAGTTCGTTTATATAAGATATCTGGGAGCGAAACTCATCGGGCGTCTTGGCGCGATTAGCCTTGTACTCAGGGAAAGCCTCAGTTCTAAAGGTCTTTCTCGAGACATCAAAGGCTGCTGCAATATGTGTGGGTTTCTCATCGCGAATCAAATTTAGGAGCATCGATGCAAAGCCATAAATAGCATTGGTGGGCTGGCCAGATGAAGTGGAAAAATTCTCTAGCGGTAGGGCATAAAAAGCCCTATAGGCGAGTGAGTGTCCATCGATTAAAAGGATCCGTCGCTTCATCAAAGACAATCCTAGGCACAGCCACCTAGAATCCTCGCATGATGGATTTCATGGATGTTCTTCGGGAGCGCGGGCGAGGTGCGCTCGATAAGAAGATGGGTATTGAGATTATCGAAGCCTCACCGCAACGTCTCGTAGGGACAATGCCGGTTGATGGCAATACCCAGCCCATGGGCCTACTACATGGTGGAGCAAATGTTGTTCTAGCTGAAAGCCTTGGATCGGTTGGAACCCAACTTCATGCTGGACCAACGCGCCGGATTGTTGGCGTGGATATAAATGCTACCCACCACAAGTCTGCTACTTCTGGTGTTGTAACCGCAGTAGCTACAGCAATTACACTTGGTAAAACACTTTGTTCTTACAACGTTGAGATCACCAATGAGAATGGCGAGCGAACTTGTACCGCTCGAATCACTTGTCTAATACTTGCCGAACGAAAATAACAGACTAATCGAGTTCGTGGGCACCAGTTCCAAGGTAAGCCGACTTAACATGTGGATCATTTAGTAGATCCTTTCCTCGCGCTTCCTTTGTGATTGAACCGGTCTCAAGAACATATGCCCGATCAGAACGTGAGAGCGCTTGTTGGGCATTCTGTTCCACCAACAGGATTGTTACGCCGAGTTTGTTAATTTGAGTGATGATTCTAAAAATATTCGCGATCATCTGGGGGGCGAGTCCCATCGAGGGTTCATCAAGAAGTAAAACCTTCGGCTTTGCCATAAGTGCGCGGCCGATAGCGAGCATCTGTTGTTCGCCGCCTGAGAGAGTTCCGCCGGCTTGGGTCATACGCTCTTTTAACCTTGGGAATAATTCATAGACTTTCTCAAGGTCTTCTTGCATATCACTCTTAGTAGATTTCAAATGAAAAGTGCCAAGTTCAAGATTTTCTAAGACTGTTAGACCGGGAAAAATTCCTCGCCCTTCAGGGGCCTGTGAAATACCAAGGTGTACTCGTCTATGTGCCTTCTCTCCCAGAATGCTCTTGCCGTCGTACTCAATTGAACCCGAAGTTGGATTTAGCAGGCCAGAAATAGTTTTTAGAAGAGTTGTCTTTCCGGCTCCGTTAGCGCCAATCAGGGAGACAATCTCTCCTTGATTTACGGTAAGCGAAATTCCCTTTAGGGCTTCGATTTTTCCATATGCGACTCGTAGATCCTTAATTTCAAGACGCATCTTCAGGAACTCCTAGATAGGCCTCGATTACTCGAGGATCATCTTGCACTTTAATAGGCACATCGTCAGCAATTTTCTGGCCAAAATCCAAAACAACAACACGATCCGATACCTTCATAACGAGCGACATATCGTGTTCAATCAATAGAACAGTGTAGCCCGCATCTCGAATCTTTCGAATAACTTTAGCTAGTTCCACTTTCTCGGCTGGATTGAAACCAGCTGCGGGTTCATCAAGAAGTATTAACTTTGGCTCTGTTCCTAACGCGCGCGCGATCTCAAGGCGACGCTGAACGCCATATGGGAGGTTCTTTGCAAGTCGATCCGCGTACTCGCCTATGCCGATGAAATCCAATAATTCCTGGGCGCGCTTTTTATCGCGTCGCTCTTCCCTCCGTGAAACTGGTGACCCAAATAGCCCTCCGACTAAACCAGAACGCTTATGGGTATCGGTTGCGGTCATGACATTTTCCAGTGCAGTCATATCGCCCCAGAGCCGAATGTTCTGGAAGGTTCGAGCGATTCCGCCACGAGTAATTTTGTAGCGTTTAATTCCCTTTAACGACTTTCCTTGGAACTCAATCACTCCTGATGTTATTTGGTAGACGCCAGTGATTACATTGAAGATTGTGGTTTTACCTGCTCCATTTGGGCCAATCAAGCCCAAGATTTCCTTCTCCTTAACATCAAATGTCACATCACTGAGAGCAGTGACGCCACCAAATCGCATCGTTACATTCTTTAAAGAGAGAATTGGAGAACTCACGACTTCTCCTTACTTGGAAGAGCCTTCTCGCGCTTCTTGCGGGGTAATAAGCCATCTGGGCGAAGATTCATCATTATTACAAGTACCAATCCAAAGACCAAGAGACGAGCATCTGAGAGGAACCGAATTCGATCGGGCAGGTAACCTAAAATCACAGCTCCAGCGATTACTCCCCAGATATTGCCCATTCCGCCGAATACGACACAGGCAAGAATCAAGATGGAGATTTGAAGTGTGAAATTATCTGGAGCGATAAAGAGAGTCTTAGAGGCATAGAAGACTCCGGCCGCGCCGCCAACTGACGCTCCTAGGACGAAGGCCCAAACTTTATATTTGAAGGTAGGAACGCCCATTAGTTCAGCAGCGTCTTCATCCTGGCGAATCGATTCCCATGCTCGCCCAGCCCGACGTACTGAGAGACGGCGGACCATCCAGATTGCTAAGAGAATGATGATTAGCAGCGTCCAGTAATAGATGCGGTGGCTATCGAAAGTGAATTCAATTCCAAAAACAGGAGGCGGCGTAGGAATTCCCAAAATACCTTCAGATCGACCTAATGTTCCGAGATTTAAGGCTACGATTCGAACGATTTCCCCGAATCCCAGAGTAATAATCGCTAAATAGTCGCCGCGCAGTTTTAAGGCAGGTACTCCCAGGATAATTCCAGAGAACATCGCCATAGCAATTCCAATTGGAAGAATTTCCCATGTATTTAGGCTCGTGCGAGTACCGAGAAGGCCCATGGTATAGGCGCCAATGGCGAAGAAAGCAACGTAGCCAAGATCAAGTAGACCGCTTTTGCCAATAACTATATTTAACCCAATTGCCATCAAGACAAACATTGCAACCGGAAAAACTAAAACCGATTCATAATCAGCAATTGGAGTATTTAAGATTGTTCCACCCATAAAAGGTAATGAGGCAGCCATCGCGATAAAGCAGATAGCCATTATGACTCTCTGGGGGCGATTCGCCTTCTCCCAAATTTCAGCGCCTTTATCTCTCAAATTGATCATCATGCCCTCGTTTGTGTTAACGCTTCACCGAAGAGGCCATTTGGCTTGGTATAAAGAACAACTACAAGGATTGTAAAGACTGTTACTGCCTTCCACTGTGTGCCAAGGAAGAAAGATGCGTAAGTCTCTAGAAGTCCTAGGGAAAGACCACCATAAAACGCACCCTTGATATTTCCGATGCCGCCAAGAATCGCCGCCGTGAATGCCGCGATGCCTAGCTCAAATCCGATACTGAAGCTGCTGTTCTCGTATTTAAGGACATAGAAGAAGCCTGCAGCGCCGGTCATCAGTCCGCCTACTAAGAAGGTTATCGAGACCACGCCATCAATATTAATTCCCATCAACTTTGAGGCATTTGGATTCATTGAAACCGCGCGAATTGCCTTTCCTAACCTTGTCTTATTTACGAAAGTTAAAAGCAGAAGTAGAAGAATTATCGCGGCAACAATAATAATCGTATTATCCAAACGGATATCAGCATCAAAAAACTTTCCAATGAACTTCTTCTCCATTGCGCGTGGACTTGCGACGGGGCGAGAGTCGGTGAGGATGCGCATCGTCTCAGCAAGAACCATCGAGACTCCGATTGCCGAAATTAGCGGAGCCAGAACTCCAGAGTTCATTCGACGGAGTCGACGGTAGGCAATCAACTCAATTAATACAGAGAGAATCCCCGCTACTGCCATAGATGCCAGGAGCGCGGTTCCCAGAATTAGCCACAATTGAAATCCTGTTGCGTACTCTGATGTTTGGGTAAACTTGTAGACATCACGAACGATTATTATCGTGGCAAATGTTGCAACCATAAAGACTTCAGAATTGGCGAAGTTGATCATACGTAGGACGCCATAGACCATTGTGTAACCAAGGGCTATCAAAATGTAGATGAAGCCGAGGCTCAAGCCACCAAATGTCAGCGACCAGAACTGATCGAGAAAATTTCCGATCAAGCGTTACACCAACTCTCTCTCATGATTTATGAAATTTTGATGCGCTTACAATTTAGGGCCGTGGGTAGAACTTTTTCAGGTTCTACCCACGGTTACTGCTAACAGCTAATCGAAATTAGCTTTTCTTATTAACCCCGGCTTACTTGATTGGGCCAGTGAACTTAATGGCTCCGCTCTTTACTTCGAATCCATTCATCGCTCCACCTGCAACGTCACCATTTGCATCAAAGCTTAGGTTTGCGCCGGTTAGAGACTTGCCCTTGTAGGACTTTACGCATGGCAACATCGCTTGGCGAGTTGTCACGCCTTTTGCGATACAGCTGAGGAAGACGTTTGCTGCATCAATTGATTCAGCTGCATAAACGCCTGAAGCCTTCTTCATCTTCTTCTTGAAGTCTGCTTCCAGCTTGGCATCGATTTCAGCCAAAGGAACTGTTCCAGCGGTGAGACGTACACCTTCTAGAACTGAAGCAGGAGCAAGAGTTACGAAGTTCGGGCTAAGTACTCCATCGCCACCAGCCAAAATGCCGGTGTAACCGCTATCGCGAAGTTGCTTGAAGAACACAGCAGCCTGTGGGAAGTAGCCGGTGTAGATCACTACGTTCGCAGCAGCTGTCTTGATCTTTGCAATAGTTGCAGACCAGTCGGTTGTCTTGTCGGAGACGCTATCGAAGCCAACGCCTTGACCAGCGGGAATTGATGGCTTCATGTAGTCAACAAGACCAACGCCATAAGCAGATTGATCATCAACGATGAATACCTTTGGCGAAGAGACGCCTTTTGTCGCGAGCTTAAAGAGTGATGGACCCTGGACTTTGTCGGTGACTACGACGCGGTGGAATACAGGTAGACCCAATGCGCCACCCTCAGCGCCCGGATCAGTGATTGATACACGGGTAGCAGATGGTGAAACCATTGGAAGTAAACGCTGCTTGTAATATGGAAGTGACGCAATTGTCGCTCCAGAATAAGCAGCTCCTACAAGGCCAATTACCTTGTTATTTGATGCAATACCTGGCGCAACCTTTGCAGCCTGTGCTGGATCACCTTGGTCATCAGCACGAACAACTTTGACCTTGTACTTACCTTTGTTCTTTGCGTTGAACAATTTAACGGCATAGAGCATTCCTGCCAATTCATCTTGTCCAACTTGTGCTTCCTCGCCAGTCAAAGGACCCTGGAAAGCAAGTGTTACAACTTTTGCCTTTGCGTTCGACGCCGGCGCATATGCGACGAGCGAAGTGAACGCTAAAGCGGCTGCTGCAGCAACCGAAGTTAAGCGAAGCTTCTTCATAATTACCTTTCATTTGTCCGCGAATTCCGGACTCGCGGGATGGGGCAGTTTAGATGAGCCTCTCTAATTGTGACAATCCCGATTTTCCGGAAATGGTAAACATCGTGTAACAAAAGGTCCCAAATAGAGGACTACTGCCAACTCTGGGCTCGAGAAGGGTCGATAACGGCCTCTGCGACCTGTTTCATAGACACCCGTTTATCCATCGCTGTTCGCTGGATCCATTTGAAGGCATCTGGCTCGCTCAATTTCATCGCCTGCATGAGAATTCCCTTGGCCCTATCTACCAACTTTCGCGTCTCTAATCGCTCGGTCAAATCGGCTATCTCGCTTTGCAAAGCAATCATCTGGGCATGACGAGCAGTAGCAATTTCTATTGCGGGAATCAAATCATCGATCGTAAATGGTTTAACCACATAAGCCATCACTCCAGCATCGAGCGCTCGTTCAACCAAGTCTTTCTGACTAAATGCGGTAAGCATCAAGACCGGTGCGAGCTTCACTATCTCTTCAGCAGCGGTTATCCCATCTAACTTCGGCATCTTCACATCGAGAATTGCAAGATCTGGTTTCAACTCATGAGCAAGGGCAATTGCCTCTTCGCCATTTGTTGCTTCAGCAATGACTTCGTAGCCATTCTCGCGGAGCATTTCGGCAAGATCCATCCGAATGAGAGTTTCGTCTTCGGCAATCAAGATTCGCTTGCTAGTCATGTGCCTCGAGTCGGATTCGAACCGACACTATACGGTTTTTGAGACCGTCCTCTCTACCGTTGGAGTACCGAGGCGAATAAGCGTTAGTTTAGCGATAAGCGGGAGCAACGCCACCCACAGCATCACCGATAATGTGTACCCGCATTGCATTAGTAGAGCCAGGTATTCCTGGAGGCGAACCTGCAACGATCATTATCGCTTCACCTTTAGTTACCCGCTTCTCTTCGATAAGTATTGCGTCGACCTGCTTGACCATCTCATCAGTGGTCTTAACAAGTGGAGTGATAAAAGGTTCAACTCCCCAAGAGAGCGCAAGTTGTCGATAAGTGGTTTCATCTGGAGTTAACGCAACGACTGGGATATTGCTGCGCAATCGAGACATGCGTCGAGCCGAATCCCCCGACTTCGTGAATGTTGCCAGGACCTTTGCTCCTATTACTTGGCCCACTTCGGTAGCCGCTTTAGTTATTGCTCCCCCTTTAGTTTTCGGGTTATGTAAAAGCGCTGGGATGAGATGCAAAGCATCGGTTTCAGTCTTCTCTATTATGCGCGCCATCGTCTTAACGGTTTCAATTGGGTAGCTACCCACACTAGTTTCACCAGAGAGCATTAGCGCATCTGCGCCATCAAGGACTGCATTGGCGCAATCAGTAGCTTCGGCACGAGTTGGTCTTGAATTGGTGATCATCGAATCAAGCATCTGGGTAGCGACGATCACAGGTTTTGCCTCTTCGCGAGCAAGTGTGATGCATCGTTTTTGGACAAGCGGGATATCTTCGATCGGCATCTCTACGCCAAGATCACCACGAGCAACCATAATTCCATCAAAGGTTTTTATAATCTCCTCAAGATTATCGACACCTTGCGGCTTCTCAATCTTCGCAATTACCGGACGATGTATACCTAACTCCTTCATCACGCTATGTGCACCATCTATATCTTTTGCACTTCGCACAAAGGAGAGCGCGATGAAATCAGCGCCCGCTTTTAACCCCCACTTAAGATCTTCGATATCTTTCTCAGAGAGCGCCGGAACTGATACCGCAACGCCGGGCAGATTCAAACCTTTGTTGTTGGAAATTGGACCAGCTTCAACGCACTTAGTTCTTACCTCGGTCGCAGTTACAGCTATTACCTCAACTGCAACTTTTCCATCATCAATGAGAATGCGATCTCCGGCTCTGCAATCTTTCGGTAGCCCCTTGTAGGTGGTACTTACGCGATCTTTGGTGCCAGCAACATCTTCTATCGTAATCGTTAATAGATCATTAACCTTTAGATCATGCGGACCGCTTTCAAATCTGCCTAACCGAATCTTGGGACCTTGTAGGTCAACCAATATTGCTACCGAAGCGCCCTTCTTTGCAGCAGTACTTCTAACTAAATCCAAACGAGCTTGATGCTCCGCGTACTCGCCATGTGAAAGATTGAGCCGGGCTACATTCATTCCGGCATCAATTAGCGAAGCAATCCCTTCGGGGCTTTCAACCGCGGGACCCAGCGTGCAGACAATCTTTGCTCTACGCATTGGAGAACCTTATTCCATCAACTTAAGTTGAACCATGAATCAAACCGTTAGTGGCTTTGAATCATGCTCGATTGGCGAAGGAAGTTGTGTGCGCCCCATTAGATGTTGATCAACAGCAGCCGCGGCGCTTCTTCCTTCCGCGATAGCCCAGACGATAAGTGATTGACCTCGCCCGGCATCACCACATACGAAAACGCCCTCAACGTTGGTTGCAAAGTTCTCATCGCGTTCAATATTTCCTCGGGGATCAAGTGTGAGTTTAAGATCTTTAACTAATCTATTTTCTTCAATCCCAGTAAAGCCAAGGGCGAGGAAGACCAAGTCAGCGTCGATGACTCTTTCAGTTCCAGCAACGGGCTCAAACTTTCCATTCTCAAAAGCGGTTTCGATGACTTTCAGCCCAATTAGATTTCCGCTTTTATCCTTTACAAACTCTTGAGTCGCAATTGAATAGAGACGCTCGCCCGCTTCCTCGTGCGCGCTACTTACTCGGTAAACCATGGGATAGGTCGGCCACGGTTGAGAGGAGGGCCGTTCATCTGTTGGTCTGGGCATGATTTCAATCTGGGTTATTTGAGCAGCGCCTTGCCTAATTGCGGTCCCTAAACAGTCTGCGCCAGTGTCGCCTCCACCAAGAATTATTACTTTCTTTCCCTTTGCGTTAATAGGTGGCGCTTCATTCAATTCACCGAGCGCTTGTTTGTTGCCCCAAGGTAGATATTCCATTGCCTGATGCACTCCACCGGCTTCTCGCCCGGGGATATTCAAATCTCTTGCTTGAGTCGCTCCAACAGCAAGAACTACTGCGTCATAGCGCGCCTTCAATTCACTTGCAGTTAAGTCAGCTCCAACATTGACTCCCGGGCGGAATCTCGTTCCTTCGCGTTGCATCTGATTTAGGCGGCGATCAAGGATTGATTTCTCCATTTTGAATTCTGGAATGCCGTATCGAAGCAATCCGCCGATCTTCTCGGCGCGCTCATAAACAACAACGGTATGGCCGGCCCGAGTCAATTGTTGGGCTGCTGCTAACCCGGCCGGGCCAGAGCCAATGACGGCTACTGTCTTTCCAGTTATTCGATCGGGTTGTAACGGGCGAACATTTCCAGCTTGAAATGCCTCTTCAATCGTGCGCAGCTCAATCTGTTTGATAGTAACTGGGTTTTGATTTATACCAAGAACGCAAGAGGTCTCGCACGGAGCAGGACAGAGCCGGCCAGTAAATTCAGGGAAATTATTTGTGGCATGGAGACGATCAATTGCATCAACCTTCTCGTTTCGCCAAATCAAGTCATTCCATTCAGGAATCAGATTACCTAGCGGGCAACCTTGGTGACAGAACGGGATACCGCAATCCATACAACGACCTGCTTGACGTTGAAGCGATGAGAATTCTTGCTCTTCGTAAACTTCGCGCCAATCCCTTATGCGCACATCAACTGGGCGGCGCTTTGGAGTCTCGCGTTCAAACTTCATAAATCCTTTTGGATCAGCCATTTAGCACCTCCATGATTGCGCTCTCTTGGTCTTTGCCCGACTTTTCCGCTTCAGATATAACTTTTAGGACCCGTGCATAGTCGCGCGGCATGACTCTTGTAAATCGATTAACTGATTTGCCCCAATCCTTAAGTAACTCTGCGGCTACATCCGAACCAGTCTCGGCAAAGAACTTTGAGATGATGCTCTCTAGTTGAGAATGATCTTCTGCTGGAACTTCCTGAAGATCGACCATCTCGGTATTGACTAGTCGAGGATCTAGATCAAGTAAGTAGGCAACTCCACCCGACATACCCGCAGCAAAATTTCTTCCCGTCTTTCCGAGAACTACAACTTTTCCGCCAGTCATGTATTCGCAACCATGATCGCCTGCGCCTTCAACGATAGCGGTTGCGCCAGAATTCCTTACACAGAACCGCTCTCCCACAATCCCGCGGACAAAGATTTCTCCACTAGTTGCACCATAGCCAACGACATTGCCAGCGATGACATTATTTTCAGAGTCAAAGGGCGCCTTTTCGTCGGGCCGTACGATCAATCTTCCTCCAGATATACCTTTTCCTAGGTGATCATTAGCGTCGCCGTATAAGCGAATGGTCAGGCCGCGGGGAATGAATGCACCTAGTGATTGACCGGCAGATCCATGAAGCGTAACTTCGATCGTATCCTCCGGTAAACCCGCGCCACCAAATCGCTTTGTGATTTCAGAACCGAGAATTGTTCCTACAGTGCGATTCCTATTTCTAATCGGAAGAGAAATGGCTAGATGTTCTCCGGTTTGAAGAGCTGGAGCAGCTAGCTTGAGTAGTTCGTTATCAAGTGCCCCGGATAAACCATGATCTTGTTCAACTTCCTTTTTACGGGCCTTGTACTTAGTGTCATCTGGAAACTTGAGAATCGGTTCAAGATTAAGTCCTGATGCTTTCCAGTGAGCAATTGCCTTTTTCGTATCTAGCAACTCGACTTGGCCAATCGCTTCAGCGAGCGTTCTAAAGCCAAGTTTGGCAAGCCACTCGCGGACCTCTTCAGCAATATATTCAAAGAATGTTTGAACAAATTCAGGCTTTCCAGTAAAGCGCTCGCGAAGTTTTGGGTTCTGGGTTGCAACACCAACGGGGCAAGTGTCGAGATGACAGACGCGCATCATCACGCAACCAGAAACGACTAACGGCGCAGTCGCAAAACCGAACTCTTCTGCGCCAAGAAGGGCGGCGATAATTACATCTCTTCCGGTCTTCATCTGACCATCAGTTTGGACAACGATTCGATCGCGTAGTCCATTAAGGATTAACGTCTGTTGCGTCTCCGCCAGTCCTAATTCCCATGGCGCGCCTGCGTGCTTTAAAGAAGTAAGCGGGGAAGCACCAGTTCCACCATCATGACCAGAGATTAGAACTACATCTGCATGCGCCTTACTTACGCCAGCTGCGACTGTTCCCACTCCAACTTGCGCTACAAGCTTTACATGAATTCGAGCATCGCGATTTGAATTCTTTAGATCGTGAATCAACTGGGCTAGATCTTCAATTGAATAGATGTCGTGATGAGGTGGCGGAGAAATCAAGCCTACGCCAGGAGTGGAATGACGGGTCTTTGCAATCCAGGGATAGATTTTATTTCCAGGAAGCTGTCCACCCTCGCCTGGCTTAGCTCCTTGAGCCATCTTAATCTGTATGTCATCAGCATTTACGAGGTACTCACTCGTTACGCCAAATCTTCCGGAAGCGACTTGCTTTATTGCTGATCGTTTCGAATCTCCATTCTCTAGCCGCTTATAACGATGTGGATCTTCACCGCCTTCGCCAGTATTGGATTTAGCGCCAATGCGATTCATTGCAATAGCAAGTGTTTCGTGAGCTTCTTGCGAGATAGATCCGTAAGACATCGCGCCAGTTGAGAAGCGTTTGACTATCTCAGAGACTGGTTCGACTTCTTCAATCGGAATGGCGCTACGGACTCCTTCTTTAAATGTGAAGAGCCCGCGCAGCGTCATTAACGCCCTAGATTGTTCATCGACTCTGGTTGTGTAGCGTTTAAAGATGTCATAGCGCTTTGAGCGAGTAGCGTGCTGCAGGGCAAAAACTGTTTCGGGATTAAATAGATGCGGCTCGCCATCGCGACGCCATTGGTACTCCCCGCCGATAGGTAGTCGCTTAGTATTTGGTATCTCGCCACCTGGTGGGTAGGCGATGTGATGTCGCTTGATAGTTTCTTCGGCAATTACATCTAATCCGACTCCACCAAGCCGAGACGTCGTACCGACAAAGTACTCATCGATTAACTCTTGGGATAGACCGAGCGCTTCAAAGACTTGTGCGCCGGTGTAAGAAGCTATAGTCGAGATTCCCATCTTCGACATGACCTTTAGAACGCCTTTACCGAGCGACTTGATTAAGTTGTAGACGGCTTTCTCAGCAGAAACATCAGTGATTACGCCTTGAAGCACTAAGTCTTCAGCAGACTCCATCGCTAAATAAGGATTGACTGCCGCCGCTCCATATCCAACCAAAAGCGCAACATGGTGGACTTCGCGTACTTCACCGGTCTCAACGACTAGGCCAACTTTGGTTCTAGTTTTCTCGCGGATGAGATGATGATGTACCGCAGCAGTGAGCAAGAGCGAGGGAATAGGAGCGTTCTCGCCATCTCCATCGCGGTCAGATAGAACAATTATCCGTGCGCCCTCTTTGATGGCATTTGAGACTTCTGCTCTGATTTCTTCTAGTCGATCCTTTAATCCCTGTCCACCTTCGGCAATTTCGAAGAGTCCGCGAACTACATGCGCAGAAAGCCCAGGATGGCTACCGTCCGCATTTACATTGATTATTTTTGCCAGCTGATCATTATCAATGACAGGAAAATCAAGACTTATTTGTCTACATGATGCAGGGCCTGGGTCAAGGAGATTGTGCTCGGGCCCAATCGATCCCCCAAGTGAAGTAACTAACTCTTCTCTAATTGCATCAAGAGGTGGATTAGTAACTTGGGCAAAGAGTTGTGAAAAATAATCAAATAAGAGCCTTGGTTTGTCCGAGAGCACCGCCACCGGAGTATCCGTTCCCATCGAACCGATTGGTTCTGCGCCACTCTTTGCCATTGGGGTGATAATTAAGCGGAGTTCCTCTTCGGTGTAGCCAAATGCTCTTTGACGACGTAATACCGAGGAGTGTGGGTAGAAAATGTGTTCGCGCGCCGGGATATCCTCTAACCGAACCATCCCAGCGTGAAGCCATTCTCCGTATGGGGCTGATGCAGCAAGTGAATCTTTTATTTCGTCATCTTCAATAACTCGACCTTCATCTAGATCTACGAGGAACATCTTTCCTGGTTGAAGCCGGCCCTTTCTTAAGACTCGATCTTGCGGGATATCAAGGACGCCAACTTCGCTTGCAAGTACAACGAGACCATCCTTTGTAATCCAGAATCGACTTGGACGAAGTCCGTTTCGATCTAAGACAGCTCCGATTTGGTGACCATCTGTAAAAGTTATACATGCTGGTCCATCCCATGGTTCCATCAATGCAGAGTGGAAGCGGTAGAAATCTCGACGATGTTGTGACATCGTCTCATGGTTCTCCCAAGCCTCCGGAATCATCATTAAGACAGCATGTGGAAGAGATCTACCGCCGAGATAGAGAAGTTCTAGCACCTCATCAAACGATGCAGAATCACTACCTTGTGGATCAACTATTGGAAATAGTCGCTTTAGATCGCCGGGGATTAATTCACTTTCAAGAAGCGCCTCTCGCGCAGCCATCCAGTTCCGGTTTCCCTTAACAGTATTTATCTCACCGTTATGGGCAATGAATCTATATGGGTGGGCAAGCGGCCAAGACGGGAAAGTGTTGGTGGAGAATCGCGAGTGAACTAAGGCAAAGGGTGAGTGCAACTTTGGATCATTTAAATCCGGGAAGAATTCTGAGAGCTGATGCGTAGTGAGCATTCCTTTATAGACGATTGTCTCTGCTGAGAGCGAAGCGAAGTAGAGCGGGAGTTGATGCTCTACTCGTTTCCGGAAGCAGAATGCGAGGCGATCTAATGCAATCCCAGATTCGCCACTTAATCCAGCCAGAAAGAGCATTTTGAAATCTGGCATCACAGAGAGCGCAGTTGCACCAAGGCTCGATGAATTGATCGGGACGTTGCGCCAACCTAGAACTCTTAATCCCTCTGCTTTCGCTAACTCGTCAAGTTGGTTCAGCTCCTGAAAATCTCTTGGAAGAAAAGCAATACCGACCGCGTATTCACCAGCAATCGGGAGATCGAATTGAACTTCGGACCTTAAGAAACGGTCAGGAACACGGATCAATATGCCTGCACCATCACCGCTATTGACTTCGGCGCCCGATGCGCCACGGTGATCTAGATTGCGTAGCGCCTCTAAGCCTTGTTGAACAATCTCGTGAGTTGCCTCTTTATTGAGAGTTGCGACCATGGCCACTCCGCAGGCATCATGCTCGAAGGCAGGGTCGTATAGACCGCTGCGCTCCGGCAGAGCGCTAAAGAGTTTTTCAGAGATTGCCATCTCGCTCCATCTTCAGATTCGCACGACGTAGTAGTCCCTTGAATCTCTTAGATTTGTTCTGAAGGGACGGCGATGGCCCGTGGGAAGGGAGAATCTACCAAATAAGTTAGATGCCGGAGATATGAGCGATCTGACCCACGCCCGCGGTAATCGCCATACCAAGCGCGCCACCCAGGACGATTCTCAGAGTTGTCCGACCAACTTTTGATCCAGCGGTCTTTGCACTCACGATCCCAGCCATTACTAGACCAATAAATGAAAAGCCGATGATGGAGATTGCTTTATCCCCGAGGGTAGGGGCGAAGGCTCCAACAAAAGGAATCAATCCGCCAGCGGTAAAGCTAGCTGCCGATGCGACGGCGGCCTGTAACGGTCTTGCTTTAGTTGCTTCAAATTGTCCAAGCTCATCGCGCAAGTGGGCGCCCAGGGCATCATGTTCATGTAACTCTCGGGCAACTTTCTCCGCAGTGGCTCTTGATAAACCACGTGCTTCATAAATCTGGGTCAACTCCTCGAGTTCCCCTTCTGGATCTAATTCAAGATGTTCTTGCTCAAGGATGCGATCGGATTCTTCAATATCGTTTTGAGAACGAACCGAGACATACTCCCCAACCGCCATCGACATAGCTCCCGCCGCGATAGCAGCAGCACCGGCAGTCAATACAAACTCATCTTTTCCAGCCGATACCACGCCGATCATTAATGATGCAGTCGAGACAAGACCATCGTTGACTCCAAGAACTGCGGCGCGGAGCCAGCCAGCGCGATTGGTCTTATGGTCTTCGTTGCGCTTATGTATCTCATGTAGCGACATGCTCAAACCCTACTCCCTGAACTCTCTTCTGCCTTTGAATTTAGGCGGTAGAAAATTAGAGAAGCAGCGAGGAGAAGAGTGAGGCTGGTCCAGATATTCAGACGTAGTCCTAGGATCAAGTTCGCTTCGTCAATCCTGATCATCTCAATCAAACCACGACCAAATGAGTAAGCGGCGACATAGAGAGCAAATAGCGAGCCGCTTGCGAGTTTCTTTCGCTTTCCGATCCAAATCAGTAAGAGAGCCATAAGCGAACACCAGAGCGCCTCATATAAGAAGGTCGGGTGGAATGTTTCAAAGTTTGAGTATCCAATTGGTCGGTAGCGGAATGGAATTTCAAGAGCCCAAGGCGCATCAAGAGGTCGACCGAACAACTCTTTGTTAAACCAATTTCCAAATCTCCCAATCGCTTGGGCAATCAACAGCCCAGGAGCAATCGCATCGGCAAATTGCGCAAAGGAAATCTCGCCCCGATTTGAACTCTTCTTATAGGCAAAGTAAGCAGCGACGGCGCCAAGTGAGATTGCTCCCCAAATACCGAGCCCGCCCTGCCAGATATAGAGAGCTTCAATTGGCTTACCGCCCGCTCCAAAATAGCCCTGGGGCGAAGTAATCACGTGATAGAGCCGGCCACCAATCACACCAGCAGGTACAGCAAAGAGCGCTACATCACCGACAACACCTGGTTTGCCGCCCATCGCAACATATCTTCGCCCACCGATAAATACCGCGGCAACAATTCCAAGCATGATGCAGAATGCGTAGAAATGAAGCGTCAATGGACCGATCTCTAGAAAGGATCGTTCCGGCGAGGGAATGCTGGCGAACTTCACCGATTCCCTACCTACTGCTTTGCAGCTTCTACCGCCGCCTTAAACTCATCAAGTTTGAATTCGCTAGTGGTTCTCTCCCAACGAGTTCCATTAATGAAAACAGTCGGAGTTCCTTCCACATTATTTGGCTTCATGGATTCAGCGACTCTCTTAACGTTATCGCCATATTTATTATCGTTTACGCAATCTGCAAATGTTTGGTTGGAAATGCCTAGTTTTTCGCCGATAGTAATCAAATTCTTATTTGAGAAGAGCCCAGAATTTTCATTGCCTTGAACTTGATAGATCGCTTTGTGGAAATCGAGGAAGCGACCCTCATCGATTGCACAATATGCGGCGTTAGATGCGCGAACTGATTCTTGACCCAAGAAGGAGGCCATGTGATAGACGACCTTTGCCTCTTTATTTCTAATTAACTCATCTAAGTAGTCGCCCATCTCCTTCTCAAAGAAGTTGCAGAATGGACATTGAAAATCTTCCCAGATATTGATTTCTAGGGCGGAATCAGGATTGAAGGTGATTCCATAATCATCTGCTTCGCTAACTTGTGCGGTTAATGGCGCACCAAGGTTTGAGTTATCCAAGTTTTCAATTGCAATTGGGGTTTCGCTGCTGCCACCGGAGCGCTTATCCATGAAGGTGAAGATGACGCCGGATAAAACTACGAGTCCAACCATCCCAAGGACTAAATTCCGAGTAAGGGTGTCACCTTTTGGTTTGGCATCTCTGACTTTCTGGCGAGGCTCTTTTGGCACGTTTGCTCCCTTAACTTTCTTTATTCAATTTACTCGGTTTGGCCTTGTGAAATCTTGAAGATTCTATGCTAAACCCGCTACCTGCGCACCGCCGCGGCAAGTTCGGTTGCGAGGGACTTCACCTTTAAGTTGGCTTCTGATTCGCTATTGGACTCGAGAATCATCTTAATGAAGGCTGAGCCGACGATTACGCCATCTGCATACTTCGCTATCTCACGAGCTTGGGCACCAGTCGAGACCCCCAACCCGACGCAGACCGGAGTCTTAGATACCTTCTTAATCCGCTCGACCAGAGCCTGTGCTGCAGATGAGATATCTGTTCGCGCCCCGGTGACGCCCATCAAGCTCGCCGCATAAATGAAACCAGAACAGCGAGCACTCACCTCTGTGAGTCGACTATCTTTTGTACTTGGTGCAACCACATAAACTCGATGTAAGCGCTCCTTATCAGTTGAACTTATCCAAGATTGCGACTCCTCGATTGTTAGATCAGGAGTGATTACGCCTTCTCCCCCTACTTTCCTGAGCTCTTGCGCAAACTCCTCAACTCCGAATCGTTCGATTGGGTTCCAATAAGACATCACTAACGTTGGTACAGGGCTTGTGGCAACCACCTTGAAAACATCTCGGGTCGTGAATCCATTATTTAGAGCTGTTTCCGAGGCCCGTTGAATCACCGGTCCATCCATTACGGGATCGCTATATGGAAGTCCTACTTCAATCACATCAACTCCACCTTCAATCATGGCTTTGATTGCCGAGATTGAGCGATCCAAAGTTGGAAAACCTGCCGGAAGATACCCAATTAGAAGCGCGCGATTTTCAGCGCGGGCGAGGTCGAAACTCTCTTCTAGAAGTGACATTTCAATCGTCCAAGTCCTACGCTCTAAAGCGGTATTCCAAAATACTGTGCAGCGGTTTGTACATCTTTATCACCTCTGCCAGAGAGATTTATAAGAAGAGCGCTTTCATCGCCCATTTCCTTACCGATCTTCATCGCTCCAGCAAGTGCATGCGCCGTCTCAATTGCCGGGATGATTCCCTCGCTCTTTGAAAGAAGTGAAAAAGCTTCCATCGCCTCATCATCTGTAATTGCCTGATACTCCGCCCGCCCAACCTCATGTAAATAGGCATGCTCCGGTCCAACGCCAGGGTAATCCAGTCCCGCTGAAATGGAATGTGATTCGCGTGTTTGCCCATCGTCATCTTGCAACACATAAGTACGCGTGCCATGCAGAACCCCCGGAGTACCCCCAACAATCGTTGCTGCGTGCTTTCCGGTCTCAACTCCGGCGCCCCCCGCTTCAAGTCCAATAAGGCGCACTGATTGATCATTTAGAAATGCGTAGAAAATTCCAATCGCATTCGAGCCTCCACCTACACATGCAAGGACTGCGTTCGGAAGTCTTCCGATTAACTCCAACATCTGTGTGCGCGATTCATCGCCAATGATTTTATGAAAGTCTCGAACCATAGTTGGAAATGGATCTGGTCCAGCTACCGTGCCAAGGAGATAATGAGTCGTCGCTACATTGGTAACCCAATCTCGCATCGCTTCATTTATCGCATCTTTCAAAGTCCTAGAACCAGTTGTGACTGGAATTACTTCAGCACCAAGCAGTTTCATTCGTGCCACATTTAGGGCCTGACGTTTTGTATCTTCTTCGCCCATATAAACAACGCACTCAAGTCCGAGAAGCGCTGCTGCGGTTGCAGAAGCAACGCCATGCTGTCCCGCACCAGTCTCGGCAATGATGCGCTCTTTACCCATGCGCTTTGTAAGCAGGGCTTGCCCCAGAACATTATTTATCTTGTGGCTTCCAGTGTGATTGAGATCCTCACGTTTTAAGAAAATGCGCGCACCGCCACAATATTCAGCAAATCTCTTTGCCTCGGTTATTATCGAAGGCCTTCCCGTGTATGTACGGTGCAACTCCATTAACTCAACTTGGAATGTTGGATCGGTTAACGCTTCCTGATGCGCAAGAGACAATTCTTCAAGTGCTCCGATGAGCGCTTCTGGGACAAATCGACCTCCGAACCTGCCAAAGTGGCCAATCAAATCGGTAGTCATAACGCAACCATACTTTTCATCTCGTATCCGCGCTCTCTAGAAAACTCCTGATGGTATTTCCAGGATCCGGAGAGCGAACTAGCGCCTCCCCCACAAGAACCGCATCGGCGCCCGCCTTTCGAGCCCTTCGAATGTCATTGAGGTTGCTGATACCTGATTCAGCGACCTTGATGATTGAACCTGGGATTAGCGGCAGTAATCGATCAAAGCTTGAGGAATCTACATCCAGAGTTTTCAAATTCCGGGCGTTAACTCCAAGGATTTTCGGTGAAATTCTAAGAGCACGCTCTAGCTCTACCTCATCATGAATCTCTACCAATACATCCATGCCGAGTTCTATAGCTAAGGTATGAAAATCCCGTAATTCACTCTCGCTAAGGGCTGCAACGATTAGGAGAACAAGATCTGCCCCAAAGGCTCGACTCTCTCTAATCAAGTACTCACTCACCATAAAGTCTTTTCGGAGCATCGGAAGATTTACTTCTTTTCTTACCAATGCGAAATCTTTTAGCGAACCATTAAATCTTCGCTCTTCAGTGAGCACGCTAATTACGGACGCACCACTTTTTTCGTAAATCTGAGCAAGTAAATCGGGCTCTGGTATCTCAGATAAATTTCCTTTGCTCGGAGATGACCGCTTTATCTCAGCAATCATTGAAAGCTGGCCTCTTCCTAAAACTTCTATCGCGCTCCTTGGTCTAGGTGCGCCGGCAATACGCTCGTTTAGCTCGCTATCCGAGAGTCGGCGTGACTGTTCATCTAGCCGCACTCCCTCGATGATTGAATCTAAGACGCTCACTTAAGACTCCGGAGGCTATTAGCTGAGTTGATTGCTCCGAGGACTGCAGCTGCTTTATTCCGACACTCTTCTTCTTCATTTTCCGGAATAGAGTCAGCGACAATTCCTGCACCAGCTTGAACATATGCAATTCCATCTTTTATTACCGCTGTACGGATTGCGATACAGGTATCAAGGTTTCCAGTGAAATCGACATATCCAATTGCGCCTCCATAAATTCCTCGGCGACATGGTTCCTGGCTCTCGATTATCTCCATCGCACGGGGCTTGGGGGCGCCGGAGAGCGTTCCTGCGGGAAAAACCGCATAGAGAGCATCGATAGCCTGACGATTCTTTCCAAGTCTTCCCACTACCGTTGAGACGATGTGCATTACATGGGAGTAGCGCTCCAGTTGCATGAATTCGACTACCTTCACAGAGCCAGAGTCACAAACTCTTCCCAAATCATTTCTTCCTAAATCAACTAGCATCAGATGCTCTGCTCGCTCTTTTGGATCGGCAAGTAGCTCCTCTCCTAGTCGAATATCCTCACCTTGGTCTAGTGAGCGTTTTCTTGTTCCAGCAATCGGATGGACCATTACCTCTCCGTCAGTGACTTTTACGAGGGCTTCAGGGCTGGAGCCAACAACTGATAGTCCTTCGACAAAACGAAATAGGTACATATAAGGGCTTGGATTATGTAACCGAAGCATCCGATAAACATCATAGGGATCGCTCTTTGACTCTATTTGGAATCGCTGGGAGAGAACTACCTGGAAGGCTTCGCCACGCTTGATCTCTTCCTTTATCTCCTTAACAGCGGCGACATATTTCTCTGCGCTGGTATGGCGCTGAAAATTAGGAGTCGATTTTTCATCTAGATGTGAGATCTCGCTCTTTAGTGGTTTACCCAGTGCCACTTTCATTTCTGCTAAGCGGGAGAGCGCAGATTCGTAAGCCTCATCGACCCGTTCATCAGATCCATCCCAATTTATTGCATTCGCTATCAAGGTAACGCTTCCTTGGAGATGATCATAAATAGCAAGATCCGTGGTGAGCATAAACGCTATCTCGGGAAGATTTAATGGATCTTTAAGTTCACCAGGCAACTTCTCCAATCGCCGCACCGCGTCATAGCCCATGTAACCAACGAGACCGCTAGTTAATCTCGGTAATCCCTTAATTTGTGGCGCTACTAGATGTGCGCTTGTTATCCGAAGCGCCTCTAGCGGATCTATGCCACTTGGTGCACCTGCTGGGGGTCTTCCTATCCAAGTTGCTAAGCCACTCTTCTCAGTCAGAGTCGCCTCGCTGTTCACTCCAATAAATGAATATCGAGACCAAGCCCCACCATGTTCTGCAGACTCTAATAAGAATGTGTTCTCTCGATGTCCGGCTAATTTAGCGTAGAGCGTTAGCGGTGTTTCACTATCAGCAAGGAAGCTCTCAGCAACAGGAACAACGTTGTGCGTCTTCGCAAACTCTCGAAACTCTTCTAGCGAAATCGTCATAATTCTTAAATCGCACCGAGTTCATTATTAAAGCAGCTAACTTCACCTGTGTGACACGCAGGACCAACACTCTCAACTTTGATAAGGAGTGCATCTTTATCGCAATCCAGCGCTATTGAAAGAACTTTCTGGTAGTTGCCTGATGTCTCACCCTTGACCCAAATGGCGCTTCGACTTCTACTCCAGAAAGTGGCCTTTCCGGTTTGAAGAGTTAACTCAAGGGCGGCTCTATTCATCCAGGCAAGCATTAAAACTTGGTTGGTTGAATGATCTTGTAGGACAGCAGCAACAAGATCGTCCTCGCTCTTAAAGATCTCGCCTGGATTAATCGAAGTTGAGTTCATGGTCAATTCTTGCCTAACTTGGAGCTCTCTCGCACAACATATCCGGCGCCTTTGAGCGCATCTTTAATCTGCGAAATTCGATAGATGCCGAAATGAAAGACGCTCGCAGCAAGGAGCGCGTCAGCTCCGTCAGCAAGCGCGCGAGCGAAGTCTTTTATGTCGCCAGCACCGCCACTTGCAATCAGAGGCGTATCGCAAATATCACGAACTCTTCTAATCATCTCTAGGTCATAGCCCGAGCGAGTTCCGTCTCTGTCCATTGAGTTTAAAAGTATCTCTCCGACCCCCCGTGAAGTTGCGCTCTCAATCCAATCGAGCGCGTCTAAACCGGCGCTCTCTCTCCCGCCATGGGTTGTAACTTCGAAACCTGACTTAGTGCGCGCACGTCTTGCATCTACTGATAGGACAAGAACTTGAGTACCGAATCGATCAACAATCTCTGAAATGAGTTCTGGGTTCCTTATCGCGGCGGTATTTATGGAAATTTTGTCGGCGCCCGCTCTCAGTAACTGATTAACATCTTCGGCAGATGAGATACCGCCTCCGACTGTAAGTGGGATAAATACTTGTTCTGCTGTGCGACGAAGAACATCAAGGGTTGTTCCTCTACCTTCGGCGCTAGCGGTGATATCTAGGAAGGTAATTTCATCTGCGCCCTCACTTGCATAAATTGCGGCCATCTCTACTGGATCACCGGCATCCTTTAAATCAATGAATTTAATTCCTTTAACGACTCTCCCATTAGCTACATCGAGGCAGGGAATGATTCTCGTTGCAAGACTCATTGAATTACCCTCAGCGCATCTTCCAAAGTGAAAGCTCCGGCATAGAGAGCCTTACCGACGATTGCGCCTTCAATCCCCACATCAACTAGTTCACGGAGTTTGATCAAATCATCCAGGGAGGAGATGCCTCCTGATGCTATTACCGGCTGATTTGTCATCTCGCATACGCTTCTTAGCAGCTCGACATTTGGCCCTTGCAGAGTGCCATCTTTATTTACATCGGTAACTACGTAGCGAGCGCAACCTTCGCCATCAAGGCGGGCGAGAGTCTCGAATAAGTCGCCACCTTCTTTTGTCCAACCGCGCGCAGCCAGTGTTCTACCGCGGACATCCAGTCCCACCGCGATGCGCTCACCATATTTTGCAATTACCGAAGCAGTCCATTCTGGGCTCTCAAGCGCAGCAGTTCCAAGATTTATGCGCTCGCAGCCAGTGTCCAACGCTTTCACTAGCGATGATTCATCTCTAATTCCACCGGAGAGCTCCACCTTTAATTGAAGTTTTGAGATGACATCACGAAGCAGTTCATGATTACTGCCCGTGCCAAATGCCGCATCAAGATCGACTAAGTGAATCCACTCGGCGCCCGCATCTTGGAAAGCTAGGGCTGCTTCGAGTGGTGAACCGTATTGGGTTTCAGCGCTCAACTCACCTCGTACCAAGCGAACTGCTTTGCCGCCTCGTACATCCACCGCAGGTAGCAGTACCAACTTTTTCATAGAACTTCCGCCCAATTCTTTAGAAGTTGGAGCCCAACATCGCCGCTTTTTTCCGGATGGAATTGGACAGCGCTTATGGGACCCAGCTCAACGGCAGCTATGAAATCTTCGCCGTAGTTTGAGATTGCAGATTTGGCATCGCCGGTTACTTCCCTTGCCGCATATGAGTGCACAAAATAGAACCGCTCAGCATTTATGCCTTTTAGTATTCGTAGTTGTGCGATTTCAGTCACTTCATTCCAACCAATGTGCGGAAGTATTGGCGCAGCTAACTTATTTACTTTGTTCGGGAGGATTGCTAAGCCTTCCTCGTTTGATTCCTCACTTCCGGCAAAGAGAACTTGCATACCGACGCATATTCCAAGAATTGGTCGGTCTGATTTGAAGCGAGCGCGAATCACTTCATCACCACGAACAGCACGGAGTTGATTCATGCAACTTCCAAAGGCGCCCACTCCAGGAACAACTAATCCTGAGGATTCCCAAGCTCTTTCGAAATCTGAAGTTACTTCTACTTCCAATCCAACTCGCTCGAGTGCACGCTGAGCGGAACGAATATTTCCCGACCCATAATCGAGAATAGAGATTGCGTTACGTTCCTTCATCTCCGTCCCATCAGAGGACGCCTTTAGTTGAGGGGACTCCTGAAACCCTTGGATCAAGCGTGACGGCATCGCGCAACGCTCTAGCTACCGCTTTAAATTGCGCTTCGAATACATGGTGTGCATTTCTTCCTTCAATAACCCGGATGTGAAGAGCAATCCGCGCTTCTGCAACAAAGGATTCCCAGATGTGTTTGCCCAAAGTAGTATCGAAAGTTCCAATCAACTCCACAATTTCAGGTTGCCTATGAACTAAATATGGGCGACCGGAAAGGTCGACCGCTGCTTGAACGATTACCTCGTCTAATGGAACCAGCGCATCCCCAAAGCGACGAATTCCAGATTTATCACCCAACGCCTCACGTAGCGCCTGACCAACGGCAAGTGAGGTGTCTTCTACGGTGTGGTGTGAATCAACTTCAACATCTCCACTTGTCTTAACACTTAGATCAAAGCCAGCATGCTTGCCGAGTTGGGAGAGCATGTGATCAAAGAATGGAACTCCGGTGTCGACTTCAATCTTTCCCGTTCCATCTAGATTTAACTCGACTTTGACTTGCGACTCTTTCGTGGAGCGCTCCACCTTTGAAATTCTCGCCATGTTCTGATTATCCCCTAACCTCTGGATTGTTATCTTGCCTTTTTACTCCGCGACTCTCTGTTATTTCTCTTAATGCATCTAGAAAGGCTCGGTTCTCGGCACGAGTTCCGATAGTCACGCGCAAATGCCCAGCTATTCCCACATCCCGAACCAAGACGCCCCGGTTTAATAACTCTTCCCAGAGCATTGCAGAAGAATCAATAAAACCAGAGAAGAGTAAGAAGTTCGCCTCACTTGGATAGCTCTTCAATCCCATTGAGTTAATCTCTTTAGCAACCTCTTCGCGCGCTTCTCGCAACCGCTCGACATCTTTCCTTAGCGAATTCTGCTTCGAAATGGCAGCCAGAGCAGCCGCTTGAGTCAAGGCGCTCAAGTGATAAGGAAGTCGAACTAATTGAAGTGCCTCGATAACTTTTGGGTCGGCAACCAGATAGCCAAGCCGGGCGCCGGCAAAAGCAAAGGCCTTGCTCATAGTCTTTGAGACTAAGACATTTGGATGGCGTTTGATCAGAGTTATAGCCGATGGATTCTTTGAGAACTCTCCGTAGGCCTCATCTACGACGACTAGACCTTGCCGGGACGCTGTTGCAGTTGCAACCTTTGAGATCAACTCAAGTGAAGTTGAGGTACCCGTTGGATTATTAGGAGTAGTAATGAAGATGATTTTTGATTCGGTAGCGTCAATAGCTTTCTCAATCTGTGGATCACCAATTTCAAAATTCTTATCCCTAGGAATTGAAAACCAATTCTTACCCACTACTTTTGAGATGAGTGGATGCATGGAGTATGAAGGTTCAAATCCAAGCGCTCCTCCTTCGAAAGCCAGGAGGATGGTCTGGATAATTTCATTACTTCCATTTGCTGCCCAGATCGAAGCAGGGTCTACATCGGTGCCGTGAGAGACGTTGATGGAATTGGCAAGCGCTTCGCGCAGAGCTATTGAATCTCTATCTGGATAGCGATTCAAAACTTTTAGAGAGCGCGAAATCTCATCTAAAAGAGCGCGTTGTAAATCATCACTTAAGTTGTAGGGGTTTTCATTTGTATTTAGTCGAACCGGAACTTCTATTTGTGGCGCTCCATATGGCGATAGCTCACTTAAATCTTCGCGAAGCGGTAGCCAAGATGGCCAGTTTGGATTCATGATTCAAACCGCGCCTTTATCGCTTCGCCATGTGCGGGTAAATCCTCTGCTTCAGCAAAAGCCACGACGCTAGTGGCAATTTCACGGAAGGCTCGCTCGTTGTAATTTATGAAGTGGAGGCCACGTAGGAAAGTTTGCACAGATAGTCCGCTGGAGTGACACGCGCACCCACCGGTCGGAAGCACGTGATTTGATCCGGCCAAGTAATCACCTAGTGAAACCGGAGAGTACCTTCCCAGGAAGACTGCTCCAGCATTTCTAATCTTCTTACTTGCGTTTACTGGATCACTCACTAACAACTCGAGATGTTCAGCGGCGTATGCATTTGCAACATCTAGCGCCTGATCCAAGTCATCGACAAGAACAATCGCTGATTGTTCCCCTCTTAAGGCTTCAGAGATTCGTTGATTATGTCGGGTTCGCTTTACTCGAATCCCCAGTTCTCTAAGCACTTCATCTTTGAGTTGCGGTGAGTCGGTAATCAAGATGGCCGCGGCAATAGTGTCGTGTTCAGCTTGGCTGATTAAATCCGCCGCAACTTCTCCCGCTACTGCAGTTGAGTCAGCAACTATGGCGATCTCAGTTGGACCTGCTTCCGAATCTATTCCAACTAATCCGCGCAGCGCTCGCTTAGCAGCAGCTACATAAATGTTTCCTGGCCCGGTAACAATGTCTACCGGTTCGCTAATTACCGCGCCAGAAGAATTCTTAATCCCCAAAGCAAGCGCTGCGATTGCTTGTGCGCCGCCAATCGCGTAAATCTCATCAACGCCAAGTAAGGCACAGGTTGCAAGGACTAGATCGTTTGGCCAGCCATCATTGTCCTTCTGTGGCGGGGATGCGAGAGCAATACTTTTAACGCCAGCTAATTGGGCTGGCAGTACATTCATTACAACTGAGCTTGGGTAGATAGCGCGACCAGCGGGGACATATAGGCCTACACGATCTACTGGGATCCATCGCTCTTCTACTTCTCCGCCATCTACAACTCGGACCGTTGATTCCCCTCGGGTCTGTGCTTTATGGACAATCCGAACTCGTCGAATCGATTCCTCAATAACCGCTCTTAGCTTAGGGTCGAGTTCATTTAGCGCTTCTTCGATCTTTGCCTTAGGAACTCTGATTTCGGCTGGTCTAATGCCATCAAAACGTTCTGAGAGCTTCAGTAAGGAATTTACATCACCGTATCTAACTTCATCGATGATTGGTTCTACTTGGGCCAGGGCCGCTTTTACATCCAGTAGCGCTCTCGGAAGTTTCGACTGGTATCCGCTCTTAGATAGGCGCTGGCCACGGAGGTCTAACGTTCTAATTAGAGGATCGGCTGAATTCACTACCCCATTCTAGATAAAGAGGTATTAACTCGCGCTCCGGTTTATAAGTGCTAAACGAGGCAATCTGGACCCAATATTGACTTCAAATCTGCGCTTAGGCTTGGTGAAGCAGTTATTTTCAAACCGTCATCTAATCTAAAGGTCGTATCTTTTGCGCCCCCTTCAATCCGAAGGTGAACTTCTCTAGTGCCGGGATGTGAACGGAGAATCTCTTTCATTCGATCAACTAATGGCGGAGTGCAACGTTCGGCTTCAAGGCGAATTACAAAGGGTCCGATTGGGGCTTGGTTGACATCGGGAATTGAGAGATCGAGAGCAGTAAATCTCGGAGTCTCCTCACGTTTATCAACTCGTCCACGAATTGTGACGATGCGATCCTCTATGAGATTTAACGCGTGCTGTTGATAGGAATTAGAGAAGAAAAGGACATCAATTGCGCCCTCAAGATCTTCAACCGTCACTATCGCCCAATTTGAGCCTTGTCGGCTAACTTTTCGCTGGACGCTAGTTATCAAGCCGGCAATTGTGAAGATACTTTCATGCGCAACTTGTTCGTCGTATATCTGTGAGACTGGAACATCGCGAACGCTCTTCAATACATGTTCGACCCCTAGTAACGGATGATCCGATACGTATAGACCGAGCATTTCACGTTCATAGGAAAGTGCTAAGGATTTTTCCCATTCATCTGCTGGGATATCCAGTACAACGCCGGAAATCACACCCTGTGACTCATTTCCACCAAATAAGTCAAATTGTCCGATGGATTCTGCCCGCTTAGTTTCAGAGATCGCTTCGATTGCCTCAAGGTGGACCGCCATAAGTCCTTTTCGAGTATTCCCTAGCGAATCAAATGCACCTGCTTTGATGAGCGATTCAATCGTTTTCTTATTGCAAACGACCGCATCTACCTTTGCTAAGAAGTCACCGAAGGATGTGTATCTACCTTTGGCGCTCCTATTCTTCACAACTGAGGCAACAACATTTTCCCCAACATTACGGATGGCTGCCAGGCCAAAGCGGATATCTTTACCACGAGGCGTGTATTCAGAATCAGATTCATTTACATCGGGCGGAAGAACTTTGATTCCCATTCTTCGACACTCATTCAGGTAGAGCGCAGACTTATCTTTATCATCCTTAACGCTCGATAAGAGGGCTGCCATGTATTCAGTTGGGTAATTAGCCTTTAGATAGGCAGTCCAGAATGAAACAACTCCATATCCCGCGCTATGGGCACGGTTGAATGCGTAGTCAGAGAACGGAATTAGCGTCTTCCAAAGTTCTTCGATAGCAGAGTTTGAGAAACTATTCTTCTTCATTCCCGCTTCGAAGTGAACATATTCCTTATCGAGAATCTCCTTGTTCTTCTTACCCATTGCCTTTCGCAGTAAGTCTGCGCGGGCGAGTGAGAAACCAGCAACTTTCTGGGCAATCGCCATGACTTGTTCTTGATACACAATCAATCCATAAGTGTCATCAAGGATCTCTTTCAGAGGTTCGGATAGCTCTGGGTGAATTGGTTCAATCCGTTTACGTTTATTCTTGCGGTCTGCATAATCATTATGAGCATTAACGCCCATCGGACCAGGGCGATAGAGAGCAATAACAGCAGAGATGTCTTCAAAAGAATCCGGGTTCATCGAGCGAAGCAGCGCTCGAATGGGTGCGCTATCAAGTTGGAATACGCCTAGAGTCTCTCCGCGAGCCAAAAGCTCAAATGTCTTCTTATCAGCTAGCTCTAGCTCCTCTAGAACTACTCGCTCATTTCTATTCTTTTCGATATTTAACAAACAGTCATCGAGAACGGAGAGATTGCGCAGACCTAGAAAGTCCATCTTCAGTAGCCCGGTGGATTCGCAGGCAATCATGTCGAATTGAGTTATCACCGCTCCATCAGCTTCGCGTCGCTGGATTGGGATTACATCCAAGAGCGGATCACGACTTAAGATCACCCCAGCTGCATGTACGCTCCATTGGCGTTTTAGTCCCTCTAAGCCACGGGCGGTATCAACAATTGCTTTTGCCTCTTGGTCCTCTTCATAAATATTGCGAAACTCCTGTGCTTCTTGGAATCGCTCATGGCCCTTATCGAATACCCCACTTAGCGAGATGTCCTTCCCCATGATTGCTGGGGGAAGCGCTTTAGTTAGACGATCCCCGATTGCAAAGGGGTAACCCAAAACTCTGCTGGCATCTTTAATGGATTGCTTTGACTTGATCGTGTTGTAAGTGATGATCTGAGCGACTCGATCTTCACCATATTTATCTATGGCGTAGCGGATCATCTCACCGCGCCTTCTTTCATCGAAATCAAGATCGATATCGGGCATCGAAATACGATCCGGATTTAAGAAACGCTCAAAGAGGAGACCATGCTTGATTGGATCCAGGGCGGTGATTCCCAAGCAATAAGAAACCAATGATCCAGCTGCCGAACCGCGACCTGGGCCAACGCGAATACCAACAGATTTTGCATGAGCAACTAAATCGGCAACGACCAAGAAGTAACCAGCAAAACCCATCTTGGTCATAACGCCAAGTTCATAATCAAGTCGATCTTGATGTTCTTTACTTGCTCCTTCTGGGAACTTATTCGAAAGTCCAACCTTGGATTGTTTAATCAACCACGAGTTTTCATCTTCGCCCTCTGGGACTGGGAATTTGGGAAGTAAATTTTCATTCTCGCGGAGCGTTACATTGCACCGTTCGGCTATTAATAGCGTGTTATCGCAGGCTTCTTCTAGATCTTTGAAGAGACGGCGCATCGTAGCGGCGTCTTTTAAGTAAAACTCTTCGCTGTCAAACTTAAACCGCTTCGGATCAGAGAGAGTGGTTCCGGATTGAACAGCAAGAAGTGCCGCATGGTGCTTTGCATCTTCAGCAAAGGTGTAATGAAGATCGTTTGTGGCAAGAAGTGGCAATCCCAATTCTTTGGCAAGGCGAAGTAGATCGGATTTAACCCGGTTTTCAATCTCAAGGTCATGATCCATTAGCTCGATATAGAAATTGTCCGGGCCAAAGATCTCGCGATATGTGGCGGCGGCGCTCCGTGCCTCTTCGTATGCGCCCATTCGAAGTCGAGTCTGAATCTCTCCTGCAACGCATCCTGAGGTAGCAATTAATCCTGAAGAATACTTGGTGAGAAGTTCACGATCCATTCTCGGTTTGTAATAAAAGCCTTCTAGTGAAGCTAGCGATGCCAACTTAAATAAATTAGATAGACCTTCGTTGTTCTCGGCAAGAATTGTCATATGGGTGTAGGCGCCACCGGCTGAGACATCATCCTCGCCACCTTCGGCCCACTTCACGCGCCGCTTATCAAGTCGAGATTCTGGAGCTACATACGCTTCAATCCCAATAATCGGCTTTACGCCGGCTGCTTTCATCGACTTATAGAAGTCAAAGGCGCCAAAGACATGGCCGTGATCGGTAATTGCGATAGCGGGGCTACCTTGCCGCGCAACTTCTGCTGCGAGCTGATCTATCCGTGCTGCGCCATCGAGCATGGAGTACTCGGTATGCACATGAAGGTGTACAAAGTCTCTGCTCACGGGCGGTGAGATTACTCCCCTGCTACGACTAACGGGGTTAAGACTGGGAACCGAGCAAAGTCAAGGCGTGTTTCAGGTCTAAGGGATATTCACTTGTAAGCGTGATCCGCTCCCCGCTGGAAGGTTGATCAAAGGAGAGTTCAATCGCGTGTAACCAAGGTCTCTTCAATTCAAGTCGCTCTGCTAAGACTGGATCTGCTCCATATGCAAGATCTCCTACTAGTGGGTGGCGTAGCGCGCTGAAGTGAACTCGAATCTGATGAGTTCTTCCAGTCTCTAACTCAACTTTTAGCAGTGTTGCGCCAGGTAAGAATTCAATTAGTGAGAAGTGGGTGACGCTAGGTTTTCCATCTGCGACAACCGCAAAACGATAATCCTCTTTCGGGTGTCTTCCGATTGGTGCATCGATAGTTCCTTCTGTTGGATCCATATGTCCTTGAACTAACGCGTGATAAACCTTGGAGACAGTTCTCGATCTAAATTGATTCTTTAGAGCGATATAAGAATCTTCGTGCTTTGCGACCACCATTAATCCGGTAGTTCCGACGTCGAGTCGTTGCACGATTCCTTTTCGCTCTTCAGCCCCAGAAGTAGAGATTCGATAACCTCGCGAAATCAGATCACCTAAAACTGTTGGACCTTGCCAGCCGGGACTTGGATGAGCTGCGACGCCGACTGGTTTATTTATAACAACCACATCTGCATCGTCATAGACCACATCTAATTCGTCACTTACTACTCGTGTGAAATCAAGCGGATCGATCTCGGCAGGAAGCAATACTTGTAGTCGATCTCCAGCTTTAACCCGATCAGACTTTGCTAGTGGTTTTTTCCCTTGCAATACATCGCCAGCATTTAGTAGATCGGCTACCGCACTTCTAGATAAACCCAGTAACCCGGTAAGGGCCACATCTACCCGCTCGCCCTCCAGGGTTTCATCGATTAGCAGTAGCCGCTTCTCTCTTGCTCTCACTTTGGACCGTCCAGCGGATCGTCTTCTGAACCCTTGGGTTGAATATTTCGCATCGTCAAAATTGTCATGGCAATACCAGCGCAGACGATTGCGCTATCGGCGATATTGAAGGTGGGCCAATTAGGCAGCACGATCCAATCAATTACTTCCCCTTGCCAGGCCCCGGGAGGTCTGACAGCTCGATCGTAAAGATTGCCCGCTACTCCACCTATAAGTGCGCCGAGGGCTGCGCCCCAGAGTGGATTGGTGAGATTTCGCATGTAGAAAATAATGAAACCGAAGACCACTAACTTAAGTGAAGAGAGAAGCAATGTGGCATCCGTGAAAAGACTAAACGCGGCACCAGAATTAGTTGAGTAACTTAGTTTTAAGAAATCACCCAACACTCTTAATGGTTCGCGATATTGAAGGTAGGTCTCAGCCCAATTCTTTGATGCTAGATCAAGTGCGAATATAGATATGGCAATCGAAATGAATAGTCGTCGCGCGCGCAGAGCACGGGACGACTTCAGCGGCGCTCTTCCTTCTGTTTGCATAACATGCAAAGCGTTGCTCTCGGAAATACTTTAAGTCTTGCCTTACCAATTGGGTTTCCGCAATCCTCACATCGACCGTAGGTCTTGGTATCGATGCGTTCTAGCGCTCGCTCTGTCTGTAGAACCATATCGCGGGCGTTGTAGACCAGGGACATCTCATGTTCACGTTCAAAGGTCTTCGCGCCAGCATCGGCTTGATCATCGCCTGCTCCAACGCCTGAGGCTTCAATGAGCTCATCCATCTCGCTTTCAACCTCAGCTAATTCTTTCTTTAGCCGAATTAGATCCTTAGCAAGTTCGCTTCGAATTGATTTCAACTCTGTTGCCGTCCAATTTTCAGCGCCCTCATCAACAATTAGAGGTGGTGGCGCGGCCTTGATTGGCTTAAGCGGCGCAGCTTTCTTTCCTGGCTTAGGTTTGCGGATCGGAGGTGGGAGAACTAATCGCTTCTCTTCAACGACGACAACATCACTCGCCTCTATCTCTGGCTTATAAACAGAGATAGTTGTCGCGCCTTTAGCGGTACTACTTGTTAGGGCAGTCTTATGCTGGCCTTTAATGATTTCTGCTTGTGGCTTCTTTGGTGGAAACTTTTTAGCCAGAGTTGGCTTCACCGGCGCTTTCTTGGCTGGTGCTTTCTTGGCTGGTGCTTTCTTGGCTGGTGCTTTCTTGGCTGGTGCTTTCTTGGCTGGCGCTTTCTTGGCT
>JALRKE010000040.1 GCA_023254845.1 Candidatus Nanopelagicaceae bacterium
ATCGCAGCATTCGCGCCGCAATACTTAAATCGTGACGAGATCCCAGCCGATGTAATCGCAAATGAGCGACGTCTTGCTGAAGAGACTGCTCGTAACGAAGGTAAGCCAGAAGCCTCGATTGCAAAGATCGTCGAAGGTCGCGTTACTGGTTTCGTAAAGGAGGTTGCTCTTCTAGAGCAAGCCTTTGCCAAAGACCAGAAGAAGAGCGTCCAGCAGGTCGCAAGCGAAGGTGGCGTCGCGATTACGAAGTTCTACCGCTTCCGCGTGGGACAGTAAGGCGAGCTCGAATAGGTTCCAAGAACTAAGAAGTAGAATCAGGCCCGGAAGGAGCACTCGAATGGCAAATGAACGTAAAAGCTATAAACGAGTGCTCCTTAAGCTTTCCGGAGAAGTATTCGGTGGCGAAAAAGGCCTGGGCGTTGATCCAGATGTCGTGAATGATGTGGCAAAACAGATAGCCGATGTTGTCCGATCCGGAGTTGAAGTAGCGATTGTTGTCGGTGGTGGAAATTATTTCCGTGGCGCTGAGCTACAACAGCGCGGTATGGATCGCGCTCGCGCTGATTACATGGGAATGCTCGGTACGGTGATGAATTGCCTTGCCCTTCAAGATTTCCTTGAGAAAGAGGGAATCGATACCCGAGTACAAACCGCAATCACGATGGGACAAGTTGCCGAGCCGTACATCCCGCGTCGCTCAATTCGCCATCTTGAGAAAGGTCGCGTAGTTATCTTCGGTGCTGGTGCTGGAATGCCATTCTTTACAACCGATACCGTTGCTGCCCAGCGTGCACTTGAGATTGGTGTTGATGCGCTACTTCTTGCCAAGAGTGGAGTTGACGGTGTTTATTCTGCTGATCCACGGAAGGATTCGAGCGCAACTAAGTTTGATTACATCTCTTATAGCGATGTACTTTCGAAGTCACTTGCAGTCGCCGATGCTGCTGCATTTAGTCTCTGCCGCGAGAACAAGTTACCTATAGTCGTATTTAATCTTTTAGAGAAGGGCAATATCGCTCGAGCAGTACGCGGAGAGAAGATTGGAACGTTGGTCAATTAGGCCGATGAAAACTGATGAGTAAATCGATTAGAGGAGCGTCATGACAACCCAGAGTGTTCTCGCAGATGCGAATACCAAGATGAATAAGGCTGTTGATGTCGCCAAGGAGGACTTCGCTGCCATAAGGACTGGTCGCGCTCATCCATCCATGTTCGCCAAGATTATGGTTGATTATTACGGAACGCCTACGCCGCTTTCACAACTTGCAACTGTCCAAGTCCCCGAGGCCCGTCTTGCAATGATCACTCCCTACGACAAAGGCGCTACTGCTTCGATTGAGAAGGCAATTCGCGAATCAGATCTAGGCGTAAATCCTGGCGGCGATGGAAATGTAATCCGCGTCAATTTCCCACAATTAACTGAAGAGCGTCGCAAAGAGTTCATCAAGGTAGCGAAGGCAAAGGCCGAAGATTCACGAGTGGCTATTCGCGCTATCCGTCGTAACGCAAAAGAGGCGATGGAGAAACTTGAGAAAGATGGCGGTATTAGCAAGGACGATTTAACTCGTGGCGAGAAAGAGCTTGAGAAAATCACGGGCGATCACGTTCATAAAATCGATGATTTGCTAAAGCATAAAGAGGCGGAACTTCTCGAGGTTTAACCTCGCGAGAGCCACATGAGCGATCTCCACTCTATAAACGAGGCGATCAATAAGAAGGCAGGTCGCAAGCTAATCCCTTCAATCTTGGTCGGTCTTGCGCTACTTGGAATCATCTTCTCGACTATTGCTTTTGTGCCGATTCTCTTTGCTTTGTTTGTTCTAATTGCGGTTCTTTTAGCGCTACATGAGTTGAGTGCGGCATTTAATGCCCGCGATATCAAGGTGAATTTCACTCACCTCTCGGTTGCAACAGCAGCAGTGATTGCTAGTTCATGGTTTGCTGGGCTTCCCGGTCTTGCTATCTCCATTGTTGCATCAATCATCGCATTGCTATTGCTTCAACTTCTTCTCGGGACTTCTGGTTTTGTGAAGAACGCTACCGCCACAACTTTTGCTTTGATGTACCCAGGCTTTATCTCGGGATTCATCTTCTTATTAGCGAGATCTGGCGATGGCTTTGCCTACATCTCTCTTCTTGTAATTTTGGTCGGCTTAAATGACACTTTTGCTTATCTAACGGGCGTTTTAGTTGGAAAGCATCCCATGGCGCCAAAAATCTCTCCGAAGAAGACCTGGGAAGGTTTCATCGGCGGATTAGTTTTTGCTGCGTCCGGAAGCGCCTTCGCGTTCAACTATTTCTTGGAACAAGAGCTTTGGGTTGGCGCTCTCGCAGGAGTCGTCGGTGCGCTGGCGGCTACTACCGGTGACCTGATTGAGAGCGCCATAAAACGCGACCTATCGCTCAAAGATATGGGAACGCTCCTTCCGGGCCATGGCGGAATGCTGGATCGTTTAGATGCCGCACTCATTACTGCGCCGATCTTCTGGTGCATCATCGAACTAATTAAGCGATTTGGTTAATCCTTGTTAAAGCGAGAGAAGACCCCAGAACACTTCGCTGATATCCCCGCTAATGAGCGACGCGAATGGATTCAAGGCTTTGACCTTCCGGCATTTCGAGCAAATCAAATCGCTACCCACTATTTCACCCATTACAACGAAGAGCCGTCGACATGGAGTGACTTTCCAGCTAGCGCTCGTGAATTAGTTGCTTCAAAGGTTCTTCCGAAGTTGATTACTTTGGTCCGTTCCATTGCATGCGATGGCGGAAAGACAAGAAAAGATCTATGGCGGCTTCACGATGGAGTCTTAGTTGAATCAGTTTTGATGAAGTACAGAGATCGCGCAACGGTCTGTATCTCATCTCAAGCAGGATGTGGAATGAACTGTCCGTTCTGCGCTACTGGCCAAGCCGGCCTAACTCGAAACCTAAGCGCTGCGGAAATTACGGCACAAGTTGTAGCGGCAGCCCGCACCTGCGCTAACGGTGAGTTGCCTGGTGGAGAAACGCGACTTTCAAATGTCGTTTTCATGGGAATGGGGGAGCCGCTTGCAAATTACAACGCAGTCCTTCAAAGCATTCGAAATATCACTTCACCGCAACCAGAGGGGCTTGGAATCGGGGCAAGATCGGTGACGCTCTCAACAGTTGGTCTCGTAACAGGAATTGAGAAACTAATTGATGAGGGAGTTCCGGTAACTCTTGCAGTCTCGCTACACACTCCTGATGATGAACTACGTGACACGTTGGTACCGATAAATACCCGTTGGAAAGTAAAGGAAGTTCTCGCGGCCGCTGATAAATACTCCGATAAAACTGGTCGGCGATATTCGATTGAATATGCTCTGATTAAAGATGTAAATGATCAGGCTTGGCGGGCTGATTTATTGGGTCGGCTATTGAAGAACCGTAATGCCCATGTGAATTTGATTCCGCTAAATCCGACGCCTGGATCGAAGTGGACCGCATCCCGGAAGGAGGATGAACAGGCATTCGTCAAAACCCTAGAAGATTATGGAGTTCCGGTAACGGTTCGTGATACTCGAGGACGAGAGATCGATGGCGCTTGTGGCCAGCTAGCCGCGTTAGAAATCTCAAAGGCCAACTCTTGAGGAGTAACCACCAGAATAACTAGACTCGCGCTTCAACCGATTGAGCCTTATGGAGGTTTGCGTGAAGACGCTACAGAATTTCATTGATGGAAAGAGTGTTCCTTCCTCGAGCGATAAAACTCAAGATCTAATCAATCCCGCAACAGGTGAAGTTTTCGCAAAGGCTCCGGTATCAAATGCCGCTGACATCGATAGAGCAATGAATGCGGCTGATAAAGCATTTGAAACCTGGCGTGAGTCAACCCCTGGTGAGCGACAGAAAGCAATTAATAAGATTGCTGATGCAATCGAGGCTCGCTCCGAAGAGCTAATCAAGGTTGAATCTGAGAACACCGGTAAACCAATCGCCGTTACTCGCGCTGAAGAAATCGGTCCGATGCTCGATCAAATTAGATTCTTTGCTGGTGCAGCGCGTCATCTCGAAGGACGTTCGGCTGCAGAATATTTCAAAGGACATACTTCTTTTATTCGCCGCGAGCCAATTGGTGTTTGCGCCCAAGTAACTCCTTGGAACTATCCAATGATGATGGCGGTTTGGAAATGGGCTCCTGCAATTGCCGCTGGCAATACGGTCGTGCTTAAGCCCAGTGACACCACCCCGGTCTCAACGCTCTGGATGGCTGAGTTGATGCAGGAATTCTTACCTGAAGGTGTTATCAATGTCGTAACCGGTGATCGAGAAACTGGAAGATTGTTGGTAGACCATGAAATTCCACAATTTGTTTCTATCACTGGTTCAGTCCGCGCCGGTATGGAAGTAGCTAAAGAAGCCTCAAAAGATCTAAAGAAGGTTCATCTTGAACTCGGCGGTAAGGCGCCCGTTGTTATCTTTGATGATGCAAATCTCGAAGCGGCTTGCGAGTGGATTGCCATCGCCGGTTACTTCAATGCCGGACAGGATTGCACCGCAGCAACACGCGTTATCGTTGAAGCCAGCGCATATGACGATGTAGTTGCTCTTCTTACCGAACAGGCGAAGAACAACATCAAGGTAGGTATGCCTGATGAAGATGTGCTCGTTGGTCCAGTAAACAATGCAAACCAGCTCGCTCGGGTACAAGGATTCTTGGATCGAGTTCCTTCGCATGCACGCGTAACTGCCGGTGGAAGCAAAGTTAACCGCCCTGGTTACTTCTGGACCCCAACTGTTGTTGCTGATTTAAAGCAAGATGACGAGATGATCCAAAATGAAATATTTGCGCCAGTCATAACCATCCAGAAGTTCACCGATGAAGCAGAAGCAGTCCGCTACGCCAATGGCGTGAAGTATGGCCTCGCTTCAAGCGTTTGGACCAAGGACCATGGCCGGGCGATGCGAATGGCGAAGGCCTTCGATTTCGGATGCGTCTGGATCAATACCCATATTCCGATGGTCGCTGAGATGCCTCATGGTGGTTTTAAGCATTCGGGCTATGGAAAGGACCTCTCAGGTTATGGCTTTGAGGAGTACACCCGGATTAAGCACGTTATGACCAATCTCAACGCTTGATACAGAAACTTAATATTTGAAGATGCTTCACCCTGGCCCTGAGAGGGGTAAGGTTATGAAACTTCCTCGCCCAGCTCACCCCTGCGATCTTGAAAAGGAATAGAGAAGATGGCCAACAATCCCTTGGAACCTAGTAATCCACTAGTAACAGAGCTCGTCTCTGCACAGAAGCGATTTAGACTTTCGCGGCGCGCACTCCTCGCTGGCGTTGGTGGAATCGGCGCAGCAACTTTCTTGGCTTCCTGTTCTAGCGATGAGGAAGGCGGAACGATCGCTCCTCCTGAAGATATTGGTGGCACTGTCCGTTGGGGTAACTGGACTGCATATTTAGATCAAAAGAAGGTCGATGGAAAGAGAACTTATCCATCGCTAAATAAGTTCATCGAATCCACGGGTATCGAGGTGGATTATTTGGTTGATTACAACGATAACGATGAGTTCTATGGAAAAGTACAAGAGAACCTCAAAGCCGGAAATGACATCGGCTATGACATCGTTACTCCTACCGATTGGATGGCGGCGCGATGGATTCGACTTGGTTACGCGCAAGAACTTAACGCAGCAAACATCCCTAACAAGGGCAACATCTTAGATACGCTCGCAAATGTAAGTTTTGATCCGGGGAGAAACTTCTCGCTAACTTGGCAATCCGGTTTCGCAGGATTTGGCTGGAACAAAGATGTCGTAAAGGACGATATTGTCTCTGTCGAACAACTCTTTAGCTCGGCCTATAAAGGTCGAGTGGCCGTACTCTCTGAAATGAGAGACACGATGGGAATTATCCTCCAATATCAAGGTGTAGATATCTCTCAGCCATTTACTGAAGATGAGTTTATGAATGGTATTGACTACCTAAAGAAGATGATCTCGGATGGCTTCATCCGTCAAGTCAAAGGAAATGACTATCTAGAAGACATGGCCAATGGCGATGTAGTGGCTGTTATTGGTTGGAGCGGAGATATGTTCTCCGAAAACCTCTCAGGTCAGAATTATGGATTTGAAATCCCTGAATCCGGTGGAACCCTGTGGAGCGATAATCTTCTAATCCCATCTACCTCCTCCAACAAATCAAACTCCGAGAAATTGATGAATCACTATTACGACCCAGCAATCGCTGCCGAAGTTGCAGCCTGGGTCAACTACATCTGCCCAGTTAAGGGTGCTCAAGCTGAAATGGAGAATATCGATCCTGAGTTGGCTAGTAGCCCATTCATCTTCCCTGATGACGCTACTCTCGCTAAAGTCCAAGTCTTCCGTGGTTTGAGCGCAGAAGAAGAGTTCAACTTCTCCGCTGCATTCCAAGAAGCAATTGGCGCTTAATCGAGCATAAAAAATTTAAGTGGCAGAGAAGAAGAAGGTACAGGGGGACCTAGTACTAGAGCATGTCACTAAGAATTTTGGTGACTTTGTTGCGGTTGATGATTTATCGCTGACCATTCCGAAGGGCTCGTTTTTTGCCTTACTTGGCCCTTCGGGATGCGGCAAAACCACGACATTGCGGATGATCGCAGGCCTTGAGGAACCTTCCTCGGGAAAGATTCGAATTGGCGAGACGGATATAACCGAAACTAAAGCTTATGAACGGCCAGTCAATACCGTCTTCCAGAATTACGCCCTTTTCCCACACCTAACGATCTTTGAGAATGTGGCTTTTGGTCTTAGGCGGCGCGGTGTAAAAGATGTTGATGAAGCCGTCGAAAAAGTCTTGAACCTGGTGGAGCTCTCTCACTTAAAGAATCGCAAGCCCGGTCAGTTATCTGGTGGACAACAACAGCGCATCGCTTTGGCACGTGCGGTTGTGAACAGACCAGCGTTGCTCTTGCTTGATGAGCCCTTGGGAGCACTAGATTTAAAACTCCGCCGCCAGATGCAGATAGAACTAAAGTGGATTCAGACGGAAGTTGGAATTACTTTCGTACATGTAACTCATGATCAGGAAGAAGCCATGACCATGGCAGACACCATCGCAGTTATGAATAATGGGAAGATCGAACAGATGGGCTCACCTTCAGATCTCTACGAGAATCCGCGGACAGTATTCGTCGCAAATTTCCTTGGTCAATCAAACTTCATTGATGGAAATGTAGAAGGTAGCGATGGAGATAATCACATCGTTAATCTCCAGGGAACCAAAATTGCACTTCCGAAATCTAGAAATAATGCTCATGGCTCCTCCATAAAGTTGGGAATTCGTCCTGAAAAGTTCCGACTACATGGAGTTGATGAGAAAGTAGGCGGGAATGTCCTCAAAGGTGGAGTGATAACTGACATTTCTTTCTTCGGAGTAAGTACGCAGTACCTAGTTGAGATGCCTTGGAAACAGGAATTAATGGTCTTTGAGCAGAATGATGGAGGTGCCCCCGAATTAGAGAAGGGGGATTCCGTGACTCTCTCTTGGGAGCCTCAATTCACATTTGCCCTAGATGGTGACGCGAAATAGCGGCGTATGGCTATTGCCCACTCAGGTAGTACCGAAAAGGTATTTGCACCAGTAAAACGTTCTAGACGGACTGCCTATTTTCTCCTAGCCCCTGGTCTCATCTGGCTAATAGTTTTCTTTGCTTTCCCGCTAATAAATCTTGCAGAGACTTCAACCAAGACCCCCTCGCCAACTTTTGAAACAGGGGAATTTGTTCAAACTTTTAGATTTGCTAATTTCATTGATGCCTTTGCAGCTAATCAAGAGCAGTTCTTTAGATCATTCTTCTACGCAATCTGCGCAACCCTGCTTGCTTTGGCGATTGCCTATCCGCTTGCGTATGCAATCGCTTTCCGAAGTGGTCCCTGGAAAAACTTTTTGTTAGTGATGGTTATTGCGCCCTTCTTCACATCTTTTCTACTAAGAACTCTTGCATGGAAGCAGATTCTAGGATCCGAGGGACCTGTAGTTTCAGCCCTACAATTTCTCCGAATACTTCCTG
>JALRKE010000041.1 GCA_023254845.1 Candidatus Nanopelagicaceae bacterium
CAATTCAAGGAATCGGTCCAAACTTCATTCCGCCGATACTTGATCGAAGCGTTTATGACGAAGTAATCGATGTTGAAGCCGATAATGCAGTTAAGTATGCCCGCCGGGCTGCAGCTGAAGAGGGAATCCTCGCTGGAATTTCAGCGGGCGCTGCGCTTTGGGCTGCCTCACAAGTAGCTGGGCGGGAAGAGATGTCTGGCAAAACCATCGTGGTAATCATTCCTTCCTTTGGCGAGCGATATCTCTCAACAATTCTCTATAAAGATTTAATGGATGCTTAAATGTTAAAGCGAATAATTGAAGATCTCGATACCGCGTTACGGAAAGATCCGTCGGCGCGCAATCGACTTGAAGTCGCGCTGACTTTTCCGGGCATCCACGCGGTCTGGGGATATCGCGTCGCACACTTCTTGTGGCGAGGCAGATTGAAGTTGTTAGCGCGAATTTATGCGAACTGGGTTCGGACCGTGACCGGTATCGAGATACATCCGGCTGCAAAAATTGGCCAGAGATTCTTTATTGATCACGGAATGGGGGTTGTGATTGGTGAGACCGCTGTGATTGGCGATGATGTGATGATCTATCACGATGTAACTCTCGGTTCTACAAAATATATGAAGGGTAAGCGCCATCCGACGATCGAAAACGGCGTCGTCATTGGAGCCGGTGCGCGAGTTCTTGGACCAGTCACAATCGGCGTGGGAGCACGGATCAGCGCCAATAGCCTGGTTACGAGAGATGTGGCTGCACGGACCAATCAAGACGAGGGTGAGCTCTTCGTTATTTAGTTCATTAGTTAACATCGCCGTAACGAGGCTGCGGCATTATCTGCTCCATGACTTCCCCCGGCGCTAGGTCAAATGAAGGAGTGAACAAACAAGAAGAGTTTGTGCTTCGTACCTTAGAAGAGCGCGATATCCGCTTCGTTCGCCTCTGGTTTACCGATGTGCTCGGTTATTTGAAGTCTGTTGCGATTGCCCCACCGGAGTTAGAGAACGCTTTTGCTGAAGGAATTGGCTTCGATGGTTCGGCGATCGAAGGTTTCGCACGTGGAACTGAATCAGATATGTTGGCAAAGCCAGACCCAAGTACATTCTCAGTTCTGCCATGGCGAACCGCAAAGCCAGGTGCGGCGCGGATCTTTTGCGACATCGTTTTGCCAGATGGAACTGCTTCACCTTCTGATCCAAGAAATGTCTTAAAGCGAACCTTAAAGCGCGCTGGCGATTTAGGTTTTACCTGTTACACCCATCCAGAGATTGAATTCTTCTTATTTAAAGAGGCTCCAACTCCAGGAGTGAAACCAGTTCCTATCGATTCGGCTGGTTATTTCGATCAAACACCGGCAGCTTTGGGACACGACTTCCGCCGCCAAGCAATCACCCTGTTGGAAGCTACTGGAGTATCCGTTGAATTTAGTCATCATGAAGGGGCACCTGGACAACAAGAGATCGATCTTCGCTATGCAGATGCATTGAGTACTGCCGATAACATCATGACTTTCCGCCACATCATCAAAGAGGTTGCGCTTGATCAAGGCGTGTATGCCTCATTTATGCCAAAACCATTTACGGAATTTCCCGGTTCTGGAATGCATACCCACTTCTCGCTCTTTAAAGGGGAAGAGAATGCTTTCTATCAAGCAGGACGCGAAGATCAACTCTCTGATATCGCTCGCTCCTTTATCGCTGGCGTCATAACTCATGCACCAGAATTCATCGCTGTTACCAACCAATGGGTTAATTCCTACAAGCGTCTTCATGGCGGGGGAGAAGCTCCGGCGAAGATAAATTGGGGTAGAGAGAATCGCGATGCCCTTATACGTATTCCGATGTACAAACCCAAGAAAGAGAATTCGACGCGTATCGAGTTCCGTGCTCCCGACTCGGCATGTAACCCATACCTTGCCTTTGCGGTAACAATTGCAGCTGGCCTTAAGGGAATTGAAGGAAACTACAAATTGGATAAGGGATCCGATAAACCGCTACCTAGAGATTTGAATGAAGCCATAATTGCGATGGAGAAGAGTGAGTTAGTTCGCGAGGCCTTGGGCGAGCATGTATTCGAATATTTCCTACGCAATAAGCGGGCCGAATGGGACGAATACCGTCGCCAAGTCACCGCTTATGAACTCGATCGCTATTTGCCAGTCCTTTAGGGCCCGGCTAACCTTTGGCTTATGTTCCGCAGCGAAAAATCATTACTCGCACTGCTACTGGGTGCGCTCCTTCTTCGCTGCCGCTGCGAGGCCAACTAGTCCGGTCTCCTCGCTGCGGGGTTAGTCGCCACCGGCCACAATCCAAATAAGCGAAGGAGAAAATTGAAGTGAGTTTCCCAAATCAAACCCCATCATCGATGGCGAAGCATCGTTATTCCGCATTTGTTCCGATTGAATTGAGCGATCGCACCTGGCCAGGCAAGAAGATGACCAAGGCGCCGAAGTGGTGTTCGGTCGATCTCCGTGATGGAAATCAGGCGCTAATCGATCCGATGGATGTGCCGCGAAAGCTTGCGATGTTCCATCTCTTGGTAAAGATGGGATACAAAGAGATTGAAGTTGGATTTCCAAGTGCGAGCCAGACTGATTTCGATTTCGTTCGCAAGATCATCGAAGAGAAGTTAATACCTGATGATGTTGTCATTCAGGTATTGACCCAGGCTCGTGAACCACTAATCCGTAGAACCTTTGAGTCAATCAAAGGTTCGAAGCAAGCAATAGTTCATCTCTATAACTCAACCTCCACGCTTCAGCGACGAGTTGTATTTGGAATGGATAAAGCCGGTATCAAACAGATAGCGATTGATGGCGCGAAGTTATGTAAAGAGTTGGTTAGTACCGTTCCAGGAACTACCGTTTATTTTGAGTATTCGCCTGAGTCTTATACTGGCACCGAGTTGGAGTTTGCCCTCGAGGTTTGTAACGCCGTAAACGAGGTCTGGCAACCAACCCCCGAGTGGAAGACCATCATTAATCTTCCAGCAACTGTTGAGCTTGCAACGCCTAATGTCTATGCCGATTCAATCGAATGGATGCATCGAAATCTTAAATTTCGCGAGGGCGTCGTCTTAAGCCTTCATCCTCATAATGATCGTGGCACTGGCGTAGCTGCTGCTGAGTTGGGCTATTTGGCAGGCGCAGATCGCATCGAAGGTACGCTCTTTGGAAATGGTGAGCGGACCGGAAATGTCTGTTTAGTGACGCTCGGCCTGAATCTACTCACCCATGGCATAGATCCGATGATTGATTTCAGCGATATTCCTGGAATTCGCCAGACCGTCGAGTATTGCAACCAACTTCGAGTCCCGGAGCGCCATCCTTATGGTGGCGACTTAGTTTTCACCGCATTTAGCGGGTCTCATCAAGATGCAATCAAGAAAGGCTTTGAGCATCTTGCTAAGGATGCGAGCGCTGCTGGCAAAGATGTGGATGACTTCACTTGGGCGGTTCCTTATCTTCCAATTGACCCAAAAGACATTGGTCGTTCTTACGAAGCGGTCATTCGAGTCAACTCACAGTCCGGTAAGGGTGGGGTTGCTTACATCATGAAGAGTGAGCATCAACTCGATCTACCAAGAAGGCTACAAATCGAATTTAGTAAGGTGATCCAGGCAAAAACCGATAACGAAGGTGGCGAAGTCTTTCCTGAAGAGATGTGGAAGATCTTTGTCGATGAATACTTGCCCTCAGAAGATGATCAATGGGGCCGTTATCGCCTTGAAGGTTTAACTCAAACATCCTCTCCTAATAAGAGCGTGGAATTGACCGTAGATTTATTAGAGAACAAGAAACCAGTAAAGCTAAATGGTTCTGGAAACGGACCAATTTCTGCCTTCTGTCACATCATGCAAGCTCATGGAATAAACGTTCAAGTAGCTGACTACTATGAACATGCGATGAGCGCTGGCGGAGATGCGAGTGCGGCGGCTTATCTCGAGTGCACAGTCAATGGCGGCACTTATTGGGGCGTCGGCATCGACCCTTCAACCACGACCGCCTCACTAAAAGCGGTGGTTTCCGCGGTCAATCGCGCGCTTCGACAGTAGCAATCACTACCTTTATCCCGTGGCGCTATATCGGGATGAGGCTGTGGTTATTCGCACCCAGAAACTGGGTGAGGCTGATCGCATCATCACGCTCTTTACCCGTGAACATGGTCGCGTTCGCGCTGTCGCTAAAGGCGTGCGAAGAACTAAGTCAAAATTTGGCGCTCGATTAGAGCCGGGAAGTCTCGTTGATATACAACTCTATGTTGGAAAGACTTTTGATGTTGTCACTCAGGTTGAGAGCCTTGAGAACTTTGGAGATTCACTTGCTGCGGATTATAGAAAGTGGACGATTGCCTCAACTATTTTGGAAGCTGCTGAACGTTTTACCTCCAATGAAGGTGAGCCAGCACTTCAACAATTCCTTTTACTTATTGGAGCACTAAAAGCTCTTGCTTATGAAGCGCACGAACCATCACTTGTTCTAGATGCATATTTACTCCGCTCACTTTCAATAGCAGGCTATGCACCCTCCATGACGATTTGCTCGAACTGCGAGGCGCCTGGACCGCATAAGTATTTCTCACTTGTTGGCGGCGGTTCGGTATGTATTGACTGTAGGCCATCTGCTTCTGCAACTCCGGCTCCAGAAACTCTTCAATTGATGTCAGATCTCTTGACGGGAAATTGGGAGAGTGCGGATGCGAGTGATGCCAAACATCGCCGCGAAGCATCAGGTTTGGTAGCTGCCTATCTGCAATGGCATTTAGAGCGCGAACTTAGAAGTCTTCCGATGGTGGAGCGCGCCGCGAAGTGAAGCCCCCGAAACTTCCAAAAGATCGGATTCCCAATCACGTTGCGCTCGTGATGGATGGAAATGGACGTTGGGCGAAAGCGCGCGGATTGCCGAGAACCAAAGGCCATGAAGTCGGTGAAAAAGCCCTATTTGATGTGGTCGAAGGCGCAATTCAAATAGGCGTAAAAGAGCTATCTGCATATGCCTTTTCTACTGAGAACTGGCGTCGCTCCCCAGACGAAGTGAAGTTCTTGATGGGCTTCAATCGGGATGTTATCCGGCGCCGAAGAGATGAAATGCATGCCATGGGAGTTCGCGTTCGTTGGGTTGGTCGACCACAAAGACTTTGGAAGTCTGTGATTGAAGAACTTGAAATCGCAGAAAAGCTAACGGCTAAGAACAAAGTCATGACGCTCAATATGTGCGTAAATTATGGTGGCCGTGCTGAGATCGCCGATGCAGCCGCTGAATTAGCTCGCGATGTGGCGCGCAAGAAGTTGAAACCTGACCAAATCAACGAGAAGGTTTTCGCGAAGTATCTCGATGAACCAAAGATGAGCGATGTTGATCTATTTCTACGTAGCTCTGGCGAGCAGAGAACTTCGAACTTCTTGATCTGGCAATCTGCCTATGCAGAGATGGTATTTCTGAATGTATTGTGGCCAGATGTAACTAGGGAAACGCTTTGGCGGGCAATTGAGATTTACGCCGAGCGTGACCGGCGATTTGGAAAGGCATAGATATGGCGAAGCAAAAAGCTGGCTTCTGGTTCGATCCTCTCTGTCCATGGGCTTGGATGACCTCACGTTGGATTCTCGAAGTCGAAAAGGTAAGAGATATTGAGGTGGAGTGGAACTTGTTCAACCTCGCCTACCTAAATCGCGATAAAGACGTATCTGCCGAATACAAAGAAAAACTAGTCAAGTCTTGGTACTGCACCCGAGTTATCGCAGCGGCCCAGAAAGAAAAGGGTCGCGAGATAACTCTTCCCTTGTATACCGCGATAAGTTCGCGAATTCACCTTAAGAAGATGGAGGTAGGGGAGGAGCTTTTCAAAGAGGCGTTGACAGAAGTTGGGCTGGACTCTGCGCTGGCAAATGCAATGACTGACGAAACTTTAGATGCATCGATTATTGAGAGCCATGAGCGCGGTATCAAGATGGTTGGAAATGATGTTGGAACGCCGATAATTGCGATTGGTGATGTCGCATTCTTTGGCCCAGTTATTTCTCCCGCACCGAAGGGCGAAGAGGCGGGCAAACTTTGGGATGGAGTTGTTGGTGTTGCAAGCTATTCGGGATTCTTTGAAATTAAACGTTCTCGCAACGTCGGCCCAATTTTCGACTAATCAACACTTAGGGCAGATCCCAAAGACTTCAGCGAGATGGCCAACCTCTCGATAACCGTGCTCTTCGGCCATAGCTTTCGCCCACTTTTCAAGCGCTGATCCTTCAATCTCAACGGTAGAGCCGCAGGACTTACAGACCAAGTGGTGATGATGGGCTTCGCCGCAGAGTCTGTAAATGGCTTCGCCATCATCCTTGCGCAGCTGGTCAACGATTTTGTCATCGACTAGGGATTGCAGCGCTCTATAGACGGAGGTAAGTCCAATCGATTCGCCACCTCGGAGCAAAAGTTGATGGAGTTGTTGGGCGCTAGCAAAGCCGCCCACGCGTTCGAGAACGCTGATGACTTTTATCTCGGATTTATTCATAACTATTCGTTGTGGTCGTGATCCTCTTCATGACTGTGATCATCGTCGTGATCATGATCTTCTACCTTATCTGACTCATGATCGTGGCCCTCTTCATGTTCATGCTCGCTCTCAACAGAATGACCGTGATCTGAATGACCGTGCGTATGAACAGCATGAAGTTGGCTCACGAGACCCCACATAACAAGTACGCCGGTAATTGTGGCAACGAGCGTCCAACGTGATGAATGTCGAGCATGCGCCTCAGGAAGAATATGACTTGTTGCAAGATAGATGATGATTCCGGCAAAGGCGGCAAGATAGAGCGCGGTTAAGTTCTCACTAAGTGTGAGAGTTGTGCCAAGAGCTGCGCCGCCGATTCGTGCTAAAGAATCAACTCCGAGTAACCAGATAGCTTTTTTGCTCCACTTTCCATTCTTGATTAGAAACGCAACAAGGTTTAAGCCATCGCTAAATGCGTGAACTAGGAGCGCGGCAAATACAGCAAAACCCAATGCATCATTGATTGTGAAGGCGATCGCAAGGGCAAGTCCATCGATAAAGATGTGAATACCCATCGCGACAGCGCCAACACCGCCGGCAACATTTGCTTTATGAGAGTGATCATGGCCGTAATCAGATTCAGCTGGTTCATGTGAACCAAAGAATCGCTCAAAGAAGTGGAGCGCTAAGAAGCCCGCAATAAGAGCTATGGATGCGGTCGGTGCACCAAGGAATTCACCAGAGCTCAATTTGAAGACTTCTGGAATTAGCTCGAAGGCGACTAATCCGAGCAAAAGACCAGCGGATAGGCCAAGTACTAAGTGGAGGCGATCCCTCGCCCTTAGGGCGAGTAATCCGCCCATGGCGGTAGCGACGGCAGTTATTGCGGCGAGAACGATGGCTGTATTCATGAGCGGGAAAATAGCACAAATGAAAATGATTTTCATTTTCGTAGGGAGGGTGGTTTTGAGCGTGTCTCAATCTAAAATTTGAGCCTGCGCCCAGCCCAAAGCTGCGACCGGTGCGCACCGCCGACAGCCAGCCGGATGGAGAACTCACCATGGCCCAAGATCGTCTAGAAACAATTGTCAGCCTCGCAAAGCGTCGTGGCTTTGTTTATCCCTCATCTGAAATTTATGGCGGTCTGCGCGCTTCATGGGATTACGGTCCGCTCGGAGTTGAACTCAAGAACAATGTAAAGCGCCAATGGTGGAAGTCAATGGTTATGGAGCGCGAGGATGTTGTTGGTCTTGATTCCTGTGTGATTTTGGCGCGAGAGGTTTGGGAAGCATCTGGCCATGTTGAAACATTTACAGATCCGCTTACCGAGTGCACCTCATGTCATAAGAGGTTCCGTGCAGATCACCTGGAGGAAGCTTTTGAGGCAAAACATAATCGCAAGCCCACTTCGCTAGAGGAAGTGAATTGCCCAAATTGTGGCAATAAAGGAAAGTTCACGGCGCCGCGTCAATTCTCAGGGCTA
>JALRKE010000042.1 GCA_023254845.1 Candidatus Nanopelagicaceae bacterium
AGACCGCTTTGGCAGCAACTTCACGAGCCTTGCGGCGGGGGCCGCGCTCGCCATCTGGAGGGAAGAACATCTCAGTTGGAAGGGATCGGCAAGCACCCTCATACTGCCACTCCCAATTTGCTTCTACCGGCTTCGGTAAGCGGGTCGTTTCGGACATAGGCGGAATATACAATCGCGCCGTAAGTTGTTCAAGTACCTTGATTTCGAGATGCGAGCGAGTCGCGCTACCCCCACCATTCGCCTATGACCTCTTCAGGTATGACCAGCAACACAGCCCCGGGGAGGATAGAGGGCAACACTGAGGCACTCACTGTTGCTGCAGTCGCAAGGAGGCTGGGAGTCGCTCCGGCAACGCTTCGAACCTGGGACCGCCGTTATGGCCTTGGCCCGACCGATCACAGCACTGGCGAACACCGTCGCTACACAGCTGGAGATATTGCCCGGCTAACTTTGATGCGCAAGTTGGTTATCTCAGGGGTCTCTCCAGCCGAAGCTGCTCAGCGAGCACTGGATTTTGATGGCGAAAGCTTTGGGCAAGAGATCTCTAACACCCTCACAAGGGAAGTAACGGTAAGAGAGGAATTGGTTGAAACAGTCTTGCGGGCTGCTCGCGCCTATGACCGTAACTTTGTCGAGGAATTACTCCGCTCTGAAATGCGGATGCGTGGAATTATCAATACTTGGAATGAAGTAATTGTTCCGCTACTCATTCTCCTTGGTGATGAGTGGGCAGATGCAGGAACCGGAATCGAAACCGAACATCTTGTAAGCGAGATTATCAAGCGCTTACTTCAAGAAATGAATACAAGTGTTGTCGATCCAATAAATGCTCGTCCAGTACTGCTTGCATGTATCGGCGAGGAGATGCACTCACTTCCGCTCTATGCATTAGCAGCAGCGCTCTCGGAGCGAAAGATTCAAGCTCAGTTTTTAGGGGCACGGACACCAATTGAAGCAATTAGCGCAGTTGTGAAGCGCTCAGCGCCACCTGCGATTTTTCTCTGGGCGCAACTAAATAAGAATGGCGATCTCGCAGCGCTTGATCAAATTCCAAGCATCAGACCGGCGCCGCGAGTAGTAATCGGCGGGCCAGGCTGGGGAGCTTCGATTACCCATAATGCAATCAATAAGGGCTCCTTCCAAAAGAGCGCGGTACATGTCGATGATTTAATTGAAGCGTGCGAGGAGATCCTTAGGGCTGTTGGCGGGTAAATACTTGACCCATTAGGGTTTCGGCATGGCTGAGAGCGTCAATGAGAAAGTGGCGATGCTCGGGCTCACATATGACGACGTCTTACTTCTCCCTGATGCTTCTAGCGTTGTCCCCTCAGAGGTAGAGACCTATACCCAGTTAACTAGAGGGATTAGACTCGAAATTCCGCTTATTTCGGCGGCGATGGATACTGTCACGGAATCAGCGATGGCGATTGCCATGGCAAAGCTTGGCGGCATCGGAATCATCCATAGGAACCTTCCCATTGAAGAGCAAGTAACCCATGCCAAATTAGTAAAGGGCGCGGGTCTAATTGTTGGCGCAGCGGTTGGAGTCGGAGATGATGGCTTTGCGCGCGCTCAAGCACTTATTGATGTCGGGGTTGATGTGATTGTTGTTGATACTGCACATGGACATCACCGCGCAGTATTGGACGCGATTTCTCGAATCAAAGACTCATATGGCACGCAAGAGGTAATCGGAGGAAATGTTGCAACTCGCGCTGGCGCTCAAGCGTTAATCAATGCCGGCGCAGATGCGGTAAAGGTTGGGGTTGGGCCGGGTTCAATCTGTACAACACGAGTGATTGCAGGTGTTGGAGTTCCTCAAGTAACAGCAATCATGGAAGTTGCCAAGGCATGCAATAAAGCCGATGTTCCACTTATTGCTGATGGTGGATTACAGCATTCAGGAGATATCGCTAAAGCGATTGTTTCCGGAGCAGATACGGTAATGCTGGGGTCTTTGTTAGCAGGTTGCGATGAATCTCCTGGTGAATTGTTGGAGAGTAATGGAGAGAAATTTAAGCGGTATCGCGGAATGGGATCGTTAGGTGCGATGCAATCGCGTGGCGAAACCAAATCTTTCTCAAAAGATAGATACATGCAAGATGACGTGCTCTCAGAGGACAAACTAGTTCCGGAGGGTATAGAAGGTAAGGTCGCTTATCGCGGCCCAGTCGCTTCGGTTGTGCATCAATTAGTTGGCGGGCTACGTTCTGGAATGGGTTATGCCGGAGCTGAAAACATTGAGGCGTTGCAAAAGCGCGGTCGATTAATACAGATCACGAGCGCTGGGCTGCAAGAGAGCCATCCACATGATGTCTTTGATGTTGCTGATGCTCCGAATTACTTTAGAGATAGAAGGGGTTAATCGTGGTCGATATTGAGATCTCCGAAGGCAAACGGGCGCGCACGGCATACTCATTTGATGATGTCTCGATCGTTCCCTCGCGCCGCACCCGCGAGCCCCAAGATGTATCACTCGCCTGGCAGATCGATGCCTATCGCTTTGATTTGCCATTACTGGCCGCTCCGATGGACTCCGTCGTATCACCTGAAACCGCTATTGCAATCGGCAAATTGGGAGGGCTTGGTGTTCTAAACCTCGAAGGCTTATGGACTCGTTATGAAAATCCAAAGATTCAACTAGGTGAGATCTCATCAATCCCAGCTGATCAAGCAACATCGCGAATGCAGGAGTTGTATAAAGCTCCGATTCGTCCTGAATTGATAAAAGAGCGATTGGCTGAGATTCGCGCAGCAGGAGTCACTGTTGCAGGCGCGCTCTCGCCTCAACGGACCGCTGATTTTCATAAAACGGTAGTTGATGCTGGAGTAGACCTTTTCGTAATTAGAGGAACGACGGTTAGCGCCGAGCATGTCTCAACCAAGAGCGAGCCCTTAAATCTTAAGAACTTCATCTATGAATTAGATGTTCCAGTAGTTGTTGGAGGTTGTGCAACTACTCAATCCGCACTCCACTTGATGCGCGCAGGCGCTGCGGGTGTTTTAGTTGGATTTGGTGGTGGCGCTGCACATACAACGCGACAAGTACTCGGAATCTCTGTTCCGATGGCTACCGCAGTTGCAGATGTCGCCGCAGCCCGTCGTCAGTATCTTGATGAATCTGGCGGAAGATATGTACATGTGATTGCAGATGGCTCGGTTGGAAAGAGCGGCGACATTCCAAAGGCGATTGCATGTGGAGCTGATGCGGTAATGCTCGGTTCACCGCTAGCGCGCGCCGAAGAGGCGCCTGGTCGTGGTTGGCATTGGGGTAGCGAGGCCCATCACGATGAATTACCTCGTGGAATTCGAGTACATGTCGGAACAACTGGAACTTTGGAAGAGATACTTATCGGACCTTCACATTCCGCCGATGGAAGTATGAACTTATTTGGCGCCCTCCGCAGAGCAATGGCAACCTGTGGCTATTCAGAGCTTAAGGAATTCCAACGCGTTGAGATTGTCTTAAATAAAGGGTGACCTTGCAGCGAAGCAATCACGTATTAGTAATTGATTTTGGCGCCCAATACGCCCAATTAATCGCACGCCGGGTCCGCCAAGCGAGTGTATATAGCGAGATAGTTCCATCCTCGTTTAGCGCTGATGAGATCATGGCCCGCAATCCGCGCGCCATAATCTTGTCTGGCGGGCCTGCTTCCGTTTATGTCGAAGGTGCGCCACGTCTTGATCCGAAAATATTCGAACTAGGTATCCCTATCTTTGGAATCTGTTATGGCTTTCAAGCGATGGCTCAGGCTTTAGGTGGACAAGTAGCGAAGAACAATGTCTCTGAGTATGGCCGAACACATTTCAGCGCAAACACCACGTCACATCTCTTTAAAGGGTTGGATTCAAATTTCGATGTCTGGATGAGCCATGGCGATAGCGTTCTGGCGCCACCTGCTGGATTTGCAATTATCGGCCAGACTGAAAATACCCCGGTTGCAGCTTTTGAAAATGAAAGTGGCCACTTCGCCGGAGTTCAATTTCATCCAGAAGTTCTCCATACGGATTTTGGCCAAGAGATACTAAGACGCTGGCTACTTGATGTCGTAAAGTGCAAACCAACTTGGACTTCTGAGAACATAATCGAAAATGAATTAGTAAATATAAAGTCACAAGTCGGTCCAGATCGAGTCATTTGTGGGCTATCTGGAGGCGTTGATTCAGCTGTTGCCGCAGCTCTAGTGCAGCGCGCGATTGGCCACCAACTAACTTGTGTCTTTGTCGATCACGGACTGCTCCGTGAAGGTGAAGCCAAACAAGTTGAAGAGGACTTTGTTAAGGCAACCGGGGTAAAGCTGATTGTTGTTGATGCAAAGGAGCGATTCTTAGGTGCACTTAGCGGTGTTGTTGATCCAGAAGAAAAAAGGAAGATAATCGGACGAGAGTTCATTAGAGTTTTTGAAGATGCTGCACGTGATCTAACAAGCGGTAGCGCAGTCAAATTTTTAGTTCAGGGCACTCTCTATCCTGATGTCGTTGAATCTGGCGGAGGAATTGGTAGTGCGAATATAAAGTCCCATCACAATGTGGGTGGCCTTCCCGATGACCTGGATTTTGAATTGGTCGAACCGCTACGTTCCTTATTTAAGGATGAGGTTAGAGAGGTTGGAACAGAACTCGGACTCCCAGTTGAGATTGTTTGGCGCCAACCATTTCCTGGGCCTGGCCTTGCGATTCGAATAGTCGGAGAAGTTACTCAAGAAAGACTTAGAATCCTCCGCCAGGCCGATTTTATAGTTCGTCAAGAATTACAATTTGCAGGACTTGATCGGAGTATCTGGCAATGCCCGGTCGTGCTACTCGCTGATGTTAGAAGCGTCGGAGTACAAGGAGATGGCCGAACCTACGGCCACCCAATCGTGCTTCGTCCAGTTACTAGCGAGGATGCTATGACTGCGGATTGGGCAAGAGTTCCTGATGAAGTTCTCGCTCGAATCTCTAACCGGATTACGAACGAAGTTGAAGAAGTAAATCGTGTGGTACTTGATCTCACTTCAAAGCCACCCGGCACAATCGAATGGGAGTGATCGAGATGATTCGTAGACATCTTGGATTGTCGCTTTCACTATCCTTGATAACAGGGCTTCTACTGCCTATCTTCATATCGACTCCGGTCGCTCAAGCTGACGAGAAGGAGCTTATTAAGTGTCGTGCCATGAAGTCGATCGCACAGGCCCCAAAGAAAGTAGATCCTCCAACAGTCTTGCTTAAACGAGGACCGCGATTTATTACGCTTCAGACTAATTGCGGAAAAATCGAGATAAAGGCTTTTTTCAAAGATGCACCTGTGACTCTCACGGTACTTTCCACTCTCATGAATGCCGGTTATTACAATCGGACTATCTGCCATCGTTTAACAACTGATGGAATTTATGTTGTGCAATGTGGTGATCCGACTGCAACCGGTATGGGCGATCCAGGATTTAGATATAAGGACGAGAACCTTCCTGAAGCTGAAGAAGAGAACTATCCGCGCGGAACGGTTGCGATGGCGAACTCTGGTTCACCCGGCACAAATGGGAGCCAATTTTTCTTGGTATATGACGACACAACTCTCGGCCCCAATTACACGATCTGGGGAGAGATAACTTCAGGAATCGAGATTCTCGAATACATCGCAAAAGCTGGAGTAAGAGGTGGCGGTGCTGATGGCACGCCAATCCGCAATCTTGTAATAAAGCGCGTGGTTACTCGTTAATCAGTATTTATTACTTTAAATATCTCTGCAATTCTTCCAGCAATAAGCCCATTTGCTTCGGCATTTTTCTCGCCCCAACTTCTAACCATATTCTCTAGTTCTGGGTTATGCGCAGTCTGGCTTATATGTGCATTCAACGCAGCCATTTTCTTCGGAAAAGTTTCCGTAATATCTACGAAGTAATTTGGAGTCGGGGAGCCCGTAATCCAAACCTCTTTAACTCGCCATGGTTCAAATCCAGAGACCTTTAGATCGGTAAATGCATATGGATTTCTAGCATCGGGATAGACCGCTTGTAGCGCAGTTTCACCAGCTGCAAGGTGATCAGGGTGACTTGCAAAGATTCGTTCATAATTTCGTTCTGGGGACTGGATGACCATTCGATCAGGTTTGGCTCTACGGATCTCGCGAACAATATCTTTTCGCAGTTCTAGTGAGGGCATCAACGAGCCATCACGGTAATTTAAGAACTGAATCTCAGATACACCCAGGGCGAGACCAGCGTTACGTTGTTCCCTTTGGCGAACAGTAGCCATCTCTTCAAGTGGCACATCAGATTCTTCGCCACCTTGATCGCCATTTGTGATTATGCAGTACGAGACATCTATTCCTTGTGCGGTCCAGTTAGCGATAGTGCCACCAGCCCCGAAATCGCAATCATCAGGATGCGCCATAACGACAAGAATCCGCTTGATTTCATGATCTGGAATCGGAGTAGCTATCGAAGTCACCGCCGTATTCTAGACTTGTTGATGTGTCTAATAGATTGCTTGAAGGATTAAACCCAGAACAGCAATCCGCAGTCATTCACCATGGAGGCCCACTCCTTGTCGTCGCTGGCGCAGGCTCCGGAAAAACAAGAGTTCTAACCCGTCGCATCGCATATTTGATGGCTGAGAGAGGAGTGGAGCCATTTGAGATTCTTGCAATAACTTTCACAAATAAAGCAGCCGGTGAGATGAAAGAGCGGGTAGCCGCGCTTGTAGGCAAGCGCGCTAAAGCAATCTGGGTATCGACATTTCACTCCGCCTGCGTTCGAATCCTCAGGCAAGAAGCTACTCGATTGGGGTTCTCTACTTCTTATTCAATATATGACCAGGCCGATAGCGTTCGATTAGTAACCCTAGTGATGCGAGATTTGAATCTCGACCAAAAACGCTACAACCCAAGGGCGGTCGCTGCGCTCATTTCAAATGCAAAGAATGAATTACTAGGTCCTGCCGATTACCGAAACGCAACCACCAACCACTTTGAAGAGATCGTTGCCGAGGTCTACGCCATCTACCAACAGCGTCTAACGAGCGCTAACGCTATGGATTTTGATGATTTAATCATGAAGACCGTAGAAGTACTCCAAAAATTTCCAGATGCTAGAGCGCGATATCGAAACCGCTTCAAACACATCCTCGTTGATGAGTATCAGGATACAAACCATGCTCAATACATATTGATCCGAGAGCTAGTTGGAACAGATAGGGAAGGTATTCCTGCCGCCCAACTCTGTGTAGTGGGAGATGCCGATCAATCCATCTATGGCTTCCGCGGTGCGACTATTCGCAACATTTTGCAATTTGAAGAAGATTACCCGGATGCCACAACTATATTGCTGGAGCAAAACTACCGCTCTACCCAGAACATCCTTAGCGCTGCTAATGCAGTAATCACAAAGAATGAATCAAGGAAGGAGAAGAATCTCTGGTCTGATGCAGGCAGCGGGGCGAAATTAGTTGGATTTGTCGCTGAGAATGAACATCACGAAGCAGAATTTGTTAGGGATGAACTCTATAAATTAAGTGATACCGGCAAATCTCGTTATGGCGATACTGCGATTTTCTATCGCACAAATGCCCAATCCCGCGTCTTTGAAGAAATCTTTATGAGAGCCGGCGTTCCCTATAAAGTCGTCGGTGGCGTTAGATTCTATGAACGGAAAGAAGTGAAGGATTTACTCGCCTATCTACGGGTATTGGTAAACCCCGATGATGAGGTCTCACTTCGCCGAATCATCAATACTCCTAAGCGTGGAATTGGTGATCGAGCCCTGGATTCAATCGATGATCTGGCAAAGCGCGATTCCATATCTTTCTGGCAAGCCCTGACGAGAAGTTCTAGCTCTGAACTTTCACCACGCGCTAACTCATCTATCCAAGCATTTGTCTCCATGATGACGGCGCTACAAGTACTAGTTGAGGCTAATC
>JALRKE010000043.1 GCA_023254845.1 Candidatus Nanopelagicaceae bacterium
GTTTAACTGGCAATTGCAATGATGATGATGGATTGGCTCGATTAAAGCAATTGGGCTTCACCGCAATTTGGATGACGCCACTAGTCGTGCAACAGCCTCCAACAGAGGATGGCGCGGGCTATCACGGTTATTGGGGAGTCGACTTTTTAAATGTTGAACCAAGACTTGGAAGCAATGAGGATTTAGCGAGATTGAGTGAATGCGCTAAGAGATTAGGTTTGAAGCTGATACTTGATGTGGTCACAAATCACACCGGTGACATAATCTGGTACAACGGCCGGGAACCTTATATTCCAGAGAAATTTAAGGGTATTAAGAATCCAGACTGGCTCAATGAGATAAATAATTATCACAACACTGGTGATATGAGTAATTGTTGGAGTGGTGGATCATGCACACGCGACGGTGATTTCTATGGCTTAGATGATCTAGCTACCGAGAAAGAAGTGGTCTATAAAGGTTTTGCGGATGTCTATGGCGAATGGATAAATCGCTACGGCTTTGAAGGATTTCGGGTGGATACGGCTCGCCATGTGGATACGGAGTTCTTCAAGAATTGGAGCCCGCTTATCAACGAAGCAGCTAAGCGAAAAGGAATTTCAGATTTCACAATTTTCGGAGAAGTCTGGGAACCAAACCCCATTGCCTTAATGAGCTTTATTCGAGTCAATAAGATTCAAACCGCCCTTGACTTTCCATTTCAACGAGTGGCTGTTGACTATGCAGCGTCAAGCTCCTCGGCTTCAGTTTTGGCGAACTTATTTGCCTATGACGACTATTACACAAGCAGTAATTCTTCTGCCTCAAGTCTCGTTACATTTCTTGGCAATCACGATATGGGGAGAGTTGCATTTTTGATAGATGCAAAGCGAGTCAATCCGCAATCTCAACTTCTTGCACGGGTAAAACTTGCCCATGTCTTGTTATATCTAAGCAGGGGCATTCCGACTGTTTATTATGGCGATGAAGTCGGAATGACTGGTTCTGAGAATGGAAATGATCAACGCGCTCGCCAAGATATGTTCGCAACTCAGGTAGAGATGTGGAAGAACGAACTTAGAGTAGGAAGCAGACCAGTAGGAAATGGAGATTCATTTAGCGAGAAGGATCACCCAATCTCAAATCTACTGAGAGAACTCGGCCGGCTTCGCAAAGAACATCCTGCCTTAGCAAATGGTCAGATGCAGATTCGTTATGCCAAAGGTCCCCTCTTTATCTTCTCTAAGAGGGCAGCAGGCGAGAAAACAGAGTATCTCGTTGCCTTGAATAACAGCTCGAAGCCGGCGGGTGCGACAGTTCCAACTGCGACCGCTGGAGGTTGGGAGCGACTACTTGGAGATGCGAAATTTAAATCAAAAAAGAGCAAAGTAGAGGTTGGTCTTAAACCTTTTGGCTACACAGTCTTGAAAGCGAAGAAAAGTATGACTGAATCAGAGGTAAAGCTAGGGAAATTAAGCACAAAAAGCGATTTCTTATCTGGCTTTGAAAGACTTAGCGCATCGGTTACCACGCACGATCTTGCTAGCGCCGAATTTTTCATTAGAAGTAAAGGTAGTACTGATTGGGTAAGCGTTGGGGTTGATTTGAACCGCCCATACTCTGTCTACATAAATCCAGAGGAGTTCTTCGGCAATTTGGAATTTAAGGCGATCATCACGAGTTCGAAGGGAGTCAGGAGTGAGTTCAAGCCAAGAGCTCTATCGATTACCGCACCATGACGGTAGCGAACTTTATTTAAGCAAGAGCGCCCCTGACCTTGGTGAGCGGGTCACCTTCAAGTTCCGTGCCAGTAGAGATTTTCCCATCGAAACTGCGATTCTTCGCCTTTATCATGATGGCGAACCTCGGTTCTTTCCCATGAGTAAGAAGCTGATTAAGGATCAACAATGGTGGCAAGTTTCGGTTCTAATTTTAAATCAAAAGACTCCTTATCGATTCTTGTTAATCAATGGCGATAGGTACAGCTGGTTAAATGCGAGCGGTTTTCATTCACATGATGTGACGAGCGGTGATGACTTCCAACTACTTGCAACGAGAAAGTTTCCTAGCTGGATACGAAGCTCAGTTTTTTATCAAATCTTTCCGGATCGATTTGCCTCATCGGGTAAGTATCGAGCGCTTGCACCGAAACATTTTGTGCCACGAGACTGGGATTTGCTACCAAAGGGAAGGGATAAGAGCACCGGAGTTGAATATTTCGGTGGAGACCTCGACGGAGTGAGCGAGCATCTAGATCACATTCGCGACCTTGGGGTGAATGGCATCTACTTCACGCCATTTTTCCCAGCTGGATCTACCCATCGATACGACGCACATTCTTTTGAAAAAGTTGATCCACTACTTGGTGGCGATGCAGCACTCGCACGCCTTAAGCGAAAAGCAGATAAGTACGGAATAAGGCTAATGGGGGACCTCACCACTAATCATTGTGGCGCAGGGCATCCATGGTTTCTCAAGGCAAAGAAGATGCCTTCATCTAAGGAACGGAAATTCTTCTATTTTGATCGTAAGTTAAAGAATGGATATGAGGGTTGGTGGGGAGTAGCGAACTTGCCAAAGCTAAATTACAACTCAGCAAAGCTTCGCGAGTTGATGTACTCGGGTAAGAACTCGATTGTAAAGAAATGGCTCCGTAGGCCTTACTCAATGGCCGGTTGGCGGATTGATGTTGGCAATATGACCGGGCGATATAAAGGCGAAGATATGAACCTTGAGGTAATTCGAGGTGTAAGAAAAGCCGTTGATGAAGTAAATCCAGATGCATGGTTACTTGCTGAGAACGCAGATCACTTCCCACAAGATTTAGATGGATTTGGGTGGCACGGAACTATGAATTACAACGGCTTCATGCGTCCAATTTGGGGCTGGTTAAAACATCAACCCCAAGTTAATTTCGGATTCTTCGGTGTACCTGTATCGGTTCCAACCTTCACCGGATCAGAGATGGTTTCGGCAATGCGTGGCTTCGCATCTGGAATTCCGTGGCGGAACTTTGTCTCTTCAATGCTTCTTTTGGATTCTCATGACACGGCAAGATTTAGAAATGTAGTTGGCGATGATAGAACTCGACATATCGCTGGGATGGGACTACTTCTCACCTACCCGGGAGTTCCATCAATATTCATGGGCGATGAGATTGGCCTAAAGGGAGCGTGGGGTGAAGATGCGCGCCGAACCATTAATTGGAATCGAGTTGGCTGGGATGAGGAGTTCTTGGAGTCGGTAAAGCAGCTTGTTGCGATTAGAAGAAGTTCTCACGCCTTATCTGAGGGTGGACTTCGTTGGATTGCAGTAGAAGATGATCTAGTTAGTTATATAAGAGAGTCGAAGCGAGAGAGAGTTCTCATTGTTATCACGCGAGCTGGTGGCCGGTTTGAACTTCCCGAATTATCTGTGAGCGAGAAGCTATATGGCCCCACCTTTAAGGGTCGAATATTTGAAACTGGAAGTGCGGCTGTTGGGATATACCGGTTAAGTTAGCCAGAACTTAAGCGGCTCATCAACATAACTGGCCCAAGATCTTTCGTTATGCGTAGTGCGGTGGTAAACCTTGCTCTGATATCGAGTTCCCCAACTCAACTCGCGCATCATTTCGTCGGCGCGATTTTGGTAGGGAAGATATGTAGCATCAAGGCCTTTGGTGCCGCGGCTCATCCAAACCCGGTATTCGGAGCGATTAGGTAAATTTTTTACTAGGTAATTAACTAAAGGTTCACCCGCCAGCACCCAATGTGGCGAAAGGGAAAGTGCAGTATGGAATCTATCGTTGAATTTTGAAAGCGCATGGAGAGTTGCAAGTCCACCCATCGATGAACCAATCATTGCTGTCTTCTCGGCTTCAAAATTGGTCTTGGTACGTGCTGCAATTTCTGGGGTGATTACTTCAAAAATCTCTTTCAGATAAGAATTTCCACGTAGTTCACTGGCGGCAAATGATGGTGGATTTAAAGTCTTCATTCCTTCACGAAACGGATCTTCTGGAGCTAGGTCCTTGGCTCGACCATGAGGATCCTCTTTAGACGAGCTATGAAAAATTCCGATGACCAATGGGGGTTTATTGCCAGAATCTCTTGCCACTCGAGCAGCGGTCTGGGCTAGTTTCCAGGTATAGATGAATGTTGCGGTCCTCCGATCAAAAATGTTCTGGCCATCATGAGCAATGAGTACATGGTCGCTACCGCCAGCTGGCGCCCAATAATCAACGAAACGCCCAGTGAAGCTAACTCGATTGACCCATCCGGGAAGTCCTCGAACTTGAAAGCGCTTTATCTCCTCCATAATGGTTGAATCTTGCCATGAGCAAGCGAGCGATATTCTGGTTCCGTCGAGATTTAAGACTCAGTGATAATCCTGCGTTACTCACAGCATTTGATGAAGCCGATGAGGTTGTTCCGTTATTCATAATGGATGATGAGATAGCCAAAAGAGCTGGCGCACATCGTCGCGCATATCTAGCCGCATCGCTAAGAGCTCTAGATGCTTCAATAAATGGCGCGCTACACGTGGTTTCCGGAGATCCCGTTGAAGTCTTAACGCGCTTAAAGAAAAAGTACGGTGCGACTTCGATTCACTGCGCTTTTCCTTTTGCACCATATGGAAATGAACTTGATGAGAGGTTAAAGAGCGTCGGAATTGAGTTGACTCAGCTTGGTAGCGGTTACGCAGTAGCGCCCGGCAGAGTTCTTAAAGATGATGGAACGCCATATCGCGTTTATACCCCTTTCTATCGAGCATGGAGCGCTCATGGTTGGCGCAAACCTGTAGCTGCTCCAAAAAATCCAAAGTGGGTAGCACCGACTAAGACCGATCACCAACTTCCTGATTGGGATAAGAGCGAGAAAGTTGAGATTCAAGAAGCAGGCGAGGCGGCCGCTTTGAAGCGTTACAAGGATTTCATCAAGCGCGCCTCAGATAATTATGGCGATGCTCGCAATATTCCCGGTATTGAAGGAACAAGTCGGATGAGTCCGCATCTTCGTTGGGGTGAGATACATCCACGCACGATGCTTAATGTTCTTGGAGAGAATAAGGGCCATGAGGTTTATCGAAAAGAGATTGCCTGGCGTGAGTTTTACGCTGATGTACTCCATAACAACCCTCATACATCTCGCGATTATTACGATGTTAAATTCAAGAAGATGCGTTATGACAAGCCGGGCAAGAAGTTTGAAGCATGGTGCGAGGGTCGCACCGGCTATCCATTTGTCGATGCCGCAATGCGCCAGCTAGTGAAGGAGGGCTGGATGCATAACCGGACGCGGATGGTCGTTGCTTCATTCTTAGTTAAAGATCTGCATATCGAGTGGCAACACGGTGCCAACTTCTTCATGAAGTACTTGATTGATAATGATGTCGCATCTAACTCACATGGTTGGCAATGGACTGCAGGCTGCGGTACCGATGCCTCACCTTATTACCGAGTATTTAATCCGATTGAACAAGGAAGACGTTTTGATCCAGAAGGCGTCTACATCAAGCGCTATATCCCTGAGCTCGCTCACTTAAGCGGTGATGATATTCATGAGCCATGGACGGTAATCGATGGACTTTCTAAAGGTTATCCAGAACCTATCGTTGACCACGCCAAGGAGCGGTTAGAGTCCTTGGCGCGGCTCGAAGAGATCAAAGCTGCAAAGCCAATCAATCCAAAGCTTTAAAGAAAAAAAGCTTTAGGTCTCTAACTCCTTAGACAAGGAAGTTAGAGAACTGCCATGGATCGGTTCGATCAACTTTCTTATCGTTCCAACCCTCAAAGAGATCGCGTCGATTAACGAGTGGATCCCAATCGGCAGCTTCAGAGTGGATGCCGCCCCAGTATTTCTCGGCGTAACCAAGTACCTCACGCCAAGGTAGTTCATCCGGGACAAGTAGACCTGCGTTTGGATTATTCATCGCCCAAGCAACTGCGGCGTAGACGGCCGAAGAAACCTGGACAGTTGTAGCTGATTGACCTGGGATTAACTTGCGAGAGTCTTCGATGTTCAATAGCGAACCAGTCCACCAAGATTTATATGGATGGCCCATCAAGAGAACTCCAAGGCGATCATCACCGCCGGTAATCTCATCATTCATGATCCGTTGATTCTTGTGAAGCTCCCAATTGAGCATCTCAAGTTCCTTCATTGAAACGATCGCTTCATTTGAAGGGCAGTACGCATAGTGAACGGTGGGCCGGTAAATCGCTTTTTCGTTATCCCATACCGTTAAGTGATCTGAGATTGTGAAAGCTTCACCATGGCGAATTACCATTCCCTGAATTTCAAAGTTAGGTACCCAGGAACGGACCCAAGTAGTTGCGCCTGGTTGGGCAATTGCGATTTGATTCTTAGGGCCTGATGGATGCTCATATGCATTTGCCGGAAGGCTCTTTTCATGAGTACCCCAACCGAGTTCGGCGGGAGCAACACCTTCCTCATAAAAGCCTTCAACCGACCAGGTATTTACAAATTCGCCCCATTGCTTTGGCTTATTAGTTACCTGGGTATCACGCTCTGAGATGTGAATAACCTTCACATTTAAAGCGTGGGCAAGGCTCTGATAATTCTCATCCACTAGCGCTGCTTCAACATCGCTACTTACTTTGCCTTCTTTTAGAGCACGAGTTGCAATATCGACAAGCGATTTCTTTACAAGATGCGAGACGAGACCGGGATTAGCGCCATGCTCCACAATCGCTGTAGCACCAGTCTTGGTCCACTTGGATTTCATATCGCGCATCCGCATATGGCGGTAATAGAGAGTGCGCTCTAGCGGATGCTTATTGGATCCACCTTCATATGGATCCCACTCTTCTACCGAAGTATTTAGATAAAGAACGCCATGATCATGGCACCATTGCAAAATTGTGTTGGCATCGATATTCCAAGCCAAATCTAAGAGAAAGTCGCCGGCTTCTAGATACTTTGATAGTTGAGCATCTAGATTGTCACGGGTTATCTGGTCTTGGACATATGTAGCGCCTTGATTAAGCGCGCCTTGGACTCGCGAACGATTGTCGCGCTGATCCATAATTGTTATCTGCTTTGCATCTACAAGATGCTCAATAAGAAGCGGTAGAACTGATTGGGAGACCGAACCGGCTCCAAGAATTAGAACTTTATTGGTAAAGCGTGCTGACAATTAGGACCTCCAATTGGAGATGTGAGAATCTCACCCCGTTCGATGTGGACATTTGGACGCCCGAACTTTACGACCAAACCCAGCCGCGACCTAATTTATCCCGCTCTGACGACGCCAACTCTTTCTCGCTTCGCACGGTACATCGCCTCATCGGCTCGGCGAAGCAGGTTCTGGCTATCGCTCTGACTCTCGCTAAAAGCTTCACCGATGGAGATACCTAATTTGATTTCATTTCCAGCGACGCTAAATGGGAATTCCATGGTGGCGCGGAGCGCAACTGCGATCTCCATGCCTTCGCGCCCTGGAATTAGAGCGCCGAATTCATCGCCGCCAAGTCGAGCTAGGAGCGCGCCCTTTGGCATTACACGCTCAAGGCGCCGAGCTACCTGGGCGAGGAGTTGATCTCCAACATCGTGTCCTAGTTGATCGTTAACAGGCTTGAAGCCATCTAGGTCGAGTATTAGCAGGGAACCGGGAGATCTTTGGAACTCTTCGAACTCTGCGATGAAGCGACGTCGATTTGCCAGGCCAGTTAGTTCATCGGTGCGAGCGAGAATCTGTTCTTCACTCATTTTCCGAGCATCTGCCATAGCAACTGCCATCCGCAAAAAAGCGAGTGCGATCGTTGCAAATGCCGGGATCAAGACGAAACGAGGAAAGTACTCCGGTCTTAAGACAGATATTGCCAAAATAACT
>JALRKE010000044.1 GCA_023254845.1 Candidatus Nanopelagicaceae bacterium
GTCTAGGTCACCAAGCTTTGGCAGTCGCTTATGGCGCAACAGTAGATCGCGCTCCGGAGTTACTACATGGCAAGACATCTCAAGTTTCCCATGATGGGAGTGGTGTTTTTCAAGACCTACCTTCACCATTTACCGCAACTCGTTATCACTCACTTGCAATCAAAGAAGAGACCATGCCAAGTGAACTTGTGGTTACCGGAAGAAGCGAGAGTGGAGTAGTGATGTCGGTTCGTCATCGCGATCTTCCTATTCATGGCGTGCAGTTCCATCCGGAATCAGTATTGACCGAACATGGTCATCACTTGCTTGCAAACTGGTTGGTTGAATGCGGTATGAAAGACGCAGTTAAGAAATCTGAAGGACTGTCTCCAGTATCTAGTATCTAGATTCTTAATTGGTTGCAGGCGCCTTATTTATCGTAATAGTTACCGATGAGCCGATTATCTTCGTCTCACCAGCCGCTGGCGCTTGAGCGATAACTACTCCGAGTGGTTGGTTGGCATCAAAGGCATCAACAGTTTTCACCAAGAAACCTGCCTGTGTAAGCAGCGTGCGCGCCTCGATATCGCTCTTTCCAAGAAGGTCAGGAACTTTCACATTTCCGCTGGCGATCTCAAGAGTTACACCACTTCCAGCTTCAATTGTGGAGCCTTGTTCGGGGGTAACTTTTAAGACGATTCCTGGCTGCTCCTCTGAATCGACTGCAATTGTCCGACTGACACGAAGGCCAGCGGCGGCAAGAACAGAACGGGCCTCCTCAAGTGGCTTTCCGATAATGTCAGTTGGGACCGTTGCATCACCGGGGCCATCGGAGAGAGTGAGCGTTACCGAACTTCCTTTACTTACTCTCACAGTTGCAAGTGGAAGTTGGCTAGCGACCCGATCTCTAGGAATCCGCGGATCAGGTGCGCGCTGAATTGTGATGGTAAATCCTGAGAGTTGAGCGCGCGCTTCAGATTCAGTTAGACCCACAACATTTGGAAGAATCCTCTCTTCAGCTGAAGGGGTAGGCCTAAAGATGAAGAAGCTTGTAAGCCCAACAATGGCAACGAGCGCAAGAGCGATCGCAGCAAATCTATTTCGCCCCGAACCCTTTACACTCTTTTGTTTTGGAATCTGTGTTGTGATCCGCTCGCCACGAGAGAGTTTCTTTAGGTCTTTTAACATCGCTCCTGCGCTTGCATAGCGATCACTTGAATTCTTTGCAAGGGCTAAATCAAAGAAGCCATTTAACGCAGGATCAAGTGAGGGTTCCACAGAAGTAACTGGAATTAGTGGCGCTGAAACATGTTGATACGCGATTGCGACCGGAGTCTCGCCACTAAATGGTGGTTTGCCAGAGAGCAATTCATAGAAGAGGCAACCAACTGAGTAGAGATCGCTTCGTTCATCGGCTTGGCCACCAGTTGCTTGTTCTGGTGAGAGATATTGCGCCGTACCGACGATGTTCCAAGTACTGGTGAGCGTGGCACCAGCATCTGAGAGCGCACGCGCAATTCCAAAGTCCATCACCTTTACCTCGCCGGTATCGGTAATCATGATGTTCCCTGGCTTTATGTCGCGGTGAACGAGCCCATTTTTATGTGAATAAGCAAGGGCATTTAAAACACCTTCAACAATTTCGATAGCGCGCTCAAATGGAAGTCGATCACCGGAGTGGAGGATTTCGCGCAAAGTATGGCCCTCTACATACTCCATAACTATGTACGGCATTAGCCCGCTAGGAGTTTCCTCTCGTCCAGAGTCATAGACCGAGACGATGCCTGGATGATTCAACCCAGCCGCAGCGAGCGCCTCTTTATTAAATCGATTAATGAATGCTGGATCACGCGCCAGATCACTGCGCAATATCTTTACCGCAACTTCACGATGCAACCGTTGATCTTCAGCGATGTAGACATCTGCCATGCCACCGGTACCAATCATCTGGCCTAGTTTGTAGCGATCGCCTAATACCCGCTTCATTGCGCTGCCCCAATTAGAGTTGTAACAACCGCACCAGGAGTTTCTCCAATGCGTACGGCAATCACCGTGACATTATCGGGAGCATCCTTCTTATATGTAAGGTCAACTAGCGAATTCACAGCAGCTTGTAAGTCTTCATGGAATGCTCCGGCAATTTTCCCTTCATCGACTACAACCGTTAGACCATCGCTACAGAGAAGATAGATATCGCCTGGCTCAACCGGGAAAGAGAGCAATGGCGCATCAACATTTGATTTACCCATAAGCGCTTGGGTGAGAAATGAGCGCTGTGGGTGATCACTCGCTTCTTCTTGGGTAATCCGTCCTTGGTCGACTAACTCTTGAACGACGGTGTGATCATGGCTTAGTCGAGTGATTTTTTTCCCGCGAATCCGATAGGCACGCGAATCACCAACATGCAACAAGTTAATTTGGCCATCAAATAACGCAAATGAGGTGAGGGTAGTTCCCATTCCATCAAGTTCAGGCTTTTCATCAGCAATCTTCCTAATCGCTAAATCTATTTCAGAGATTGAAGTTCTAAAGATTTCGTCACGTGATTGTGGATCTAACTCCGGGTTAGTTAATACTGGAATTAAATCAGAGAGAGTCTTTATTGCGGTTCGAGAGGCAACTTCACCGCCGGCATATCCACCCATTCCATCGGCGACTGCAATTAGATTCTCTGAAACTAATCCTGAATCTTCATTTCCATCGCGATGCAATCCCAACTCAGATCGCCAGGCAAAAGATGCGAAGTGAAGAGTGCGGTTCATAATAAGTAAGCCTAACGCGCTTGCTTGCCGGTATCCTTACGCGGTGACTCGCTACGCATATCTCGGACCAATCGGCACTTTTACTGAGGCTGCACTTAGAACCGTTTCTGCTTCCAGCGATTCATTGCTGCCATTTGCAAATGTAACGGCGGCCCTAGATGCAGTAAGAAGCGGTCAAGCCGATCGCGCGCTAGTACCGATTGAGAATTCCATCGAGGGGGTCGTCGCTAGAACTTTAGATGAATTAGCAATTGGGGAGCCGCTAGTAATTTATGGTGAAGTAACCCTTCCAGTGAGCTTTGCGTTACTTGTAGCAAAAGGTAAGAGCGCTAGCGATATAAAGAAGATAGCGACCCATCCTCATGCTGAATCACAATGCCGTACTTATATCGCTAAGAACTATCCAAGCGCTGAGATCATCGTTACCTCTTCTACTGCCGCCGCTGCTGCTTCTTTGAGTAAAGGTGAATTTGACGCTGCTATCGCTGCTCCAAATGCCGCTGATACATACGGACTTGAAGTACTGGCGACAAATATCGGCGATAACGATGGAGCGGTAACTCGATTTGTATTGGTTGGAAAACCGGGAGTAGTCCCACCTATGACCGGCCACGATCGCACCTCACTTGCTGCATTTATCGGAGCAGATCACGCTGGTGCGCTATTGGAAGTTTTGACTGAGTTTGCAGTTCGTGGTGTCAATCTAACTTTTATCCAATCTCGTCCCACCGGAAGAGAACTCGGTCATTATCACTTCATCATCGATGCCGAAGGCCATATAAGTGAGGAGCGAGTCGGTGATGCCTTAACTGGTCTTCGACGGATCTGTGAGGATGTCAGATACCTTGGTTCATATCCGAGAGCCGATAAAGTTCCGCCCACAACCACTAAGGCAACCACAGATGAATCTTTTAGCGCCGCCGATAATTGGCTCGCAGATGTGCGCGCTGGGAAGAAAATATGATTGATGTAAAGACGCTCCGGGAGAATCCGGATCTAGTCCGCGCCTCACAGAAAGCGCGTGGCGAGAGCGCATCTTTAGTTGATGAAGTTCTCGCTGCTGATGAAGTTCGCAGAAGCGCAATTGTGGAATTTGAAGCTCTCCGTGCTGAACAGAACACGCTCTCTAAATCAGTAGGAGCAGCTAAGGGTGATGAAAAGAGCGCCTTACTTGAGCGAGCCAAGACGCTGTCTACCCAGGTTAAGGAAGCTGAATCAAAGAAAAGCGCAACCGAAGAAGCTTTCAAAAAGTTAGCGCTCGGAATTTCCAATCTGGTTGATGAGCGCGCTCCGGTCGGTGGCGAAGCAGATTTCAAAGTGATCGAAGAGATCGGCAAACCGCGTAATTTTGATTTTGAGGCAAAGGATCATGTTGAACTCGGGAAAATCCTCGGCGCGATTGATGTTGAGCGCGGCGCGAAAGTGTCGGGCGCTCGCTTCTATTATTTAACGGGCGTTGGAGCGCTTCTTGAATTAGCGCTAGTTAATTATGCAATCCAGATGGCCACTAAGGCTGGGTTCATCCCAGTTATCCCACCTGTTCTAGTCAAACCTGAGGCGATGGAGGGAACGGGCTTTCTCGGACAAGCGGCTGAAAACGTATTCCACCTAGAAGCTGATGATTTCTACCTGGTTGGAACAAGCGAAGTTCCACTTGCTGCCTATCACATGGATGAAATTTTGGATTCTTCAAAATTGCCACTTCGCTATAGCGGTTATTCACCTTGCTTTCGGCGTGAAGCGGGATCCTATGGAAAAGATACCCGCGGAATTATTCGAGTACATCAATTTGAGAAAGTTGAGATGTTCTCATTCTGTAAGCCGGAAGATGCAGCTGCGGAACACCTACGACTACTGAATTGGGAGAAAGAGTTCCTCAATGCGATGGAGATTCCATATCGCGTGATTGATGTTGCTACCGGCGATCTTGGATCGAGCGCTAACCGTAAATTTGATTGCGAAGCATGGATTCCAACCCAGGGGGCCTATAGAGAGGTAACAAGTACTTCGAACTGTTCAGATTTCCAAGCTCGCCGATTAAATATAAGAATCAAAGGCGAAAACGGGACTTCACCAGTTGCAACTCTCAACGGAACGCTAGTCGCGGTACCGCGGATGATTGTTGCAATATTGGAGAATCATCAACAGAGCGACGGTTCGGTTCTAGTTCCAAAAGCGCTTCAACCTTATTTGGGCACCGATCAATTTACACCGGTGAGCTAATTGAGTGCACTCTTAAATCGCCCAAAGTTAATTGCAACAGATCTAGATGGCACGATCGTCTCTCATTACGGAGAGATAACTCAGCGAACTAAAGATGCCTTCTTTGCCGCCCACGAAGCAGGTATTGAGATTTTCTATGTAACGGGTAGGCCACCACGTTGGATGAAAGAGATTGCAGCGACTTTTCCATTTGGTCGATCGATATTAGGAAATGGTGCACAGCTCTATGACATTCATAAAGATAAAGTCTTAGAAGAGTGGTTGATGCCGAAAGAGGCCCAAGTTGAAACGGTGAATCGACTCCGCCTTGCAATTCCCACAATCTCTTTTGCGGTTGAGAAACATAACTACTTCCATCGCGAAAAGGCCTATGTTCCAAGGTGGGATGTTGGCCAAGATAACGTTGGGGTACACGATATTTTCGAAGTAGTAGATGGACCAGCCACAAAGATGCTCGCGCGTTGCTCGGATCAAGAGTTAACCTCTGATGAAATGATGAAGATTGCAAAATTGGAACTAGAGGGAATCGCAACGGTGACCCACTCAAATCCACATGATTCGCTCTTAGAGATAAACGGCCATGGCGTCTCAAAGGGTGCAACGCTCTCACTCATAGCGCAGAGGTATGGGATTAGCGCCGAAGAGACCGTTACCTTCGGTGATAATCCAAATGATTTCACCATGCTTGCATGGGCAGGAAGGTCTTGGGCGATGAGCGATGGCCATCCAGAAGGAAAACTTCACGCCAAATCAATCGCCGAACCTTGTGTTGAAGACGGAGTTGCAAAAGTAATCGAACAGCTATTGGAGCTACCGGTATGACAAACGCAGTAGTACCACTCTGGTTGGATTTGCTCTGTGTCGGAGTGGGCGCTTTTCAAGGAGCGCTCTTTGCAATCTTCTATAAACGTTTTGATCTCGTAGGCGTTATTGCTGTTGCAATACTCACGGGACTTGGTGGCGGATTCCTTCGCGATATCTTGATAGATGCGGGGCGACCTGCTGGTATGCAAGATCGATACATACTTACCGCAATAGGTGGCGTCGTATTCGCGCTAATTCTTGGCCGCTGGTATCGGCGAATCGGTGGCACAATCGTTCTCTTAGATTCAATTGCCATGTCACTCTTTGCGGTTGCTGGAACATATAAAGCCCTTCTCTTTGGAACATCAGAACTTGTCGCAGTATTGATTGGAGTGATAGCTGCAGTAGGCGGTGGAGTTCTTAGAGATGTCGTCTGCCGGATTACCCCACAGATTTTCTCGGGCGGTCCGCTCTATGCGACGGCTACTGCAATCGGTGCAACGATTTTTGTGCTCCTAGATAAGACATCGCTACAACCAAATCTCATCGTGGCACTTACCGCGCTAGTTATTGTTTCAATCCATATGACATCAGTCCGTTTCCGGATTCACTTAAAGCCAGCGTTATCGGGTTTAGACGATGATAATTTTGAGGAGCCCAAGTGAGACCGGTAAGTTCTCCCACGGAGGGCTCGCATAGTGGCCTAGTGCACCGGTCTTGAAAACCGGCAAGGGAAACCTTCGTGGGTTCAAATCCCACGCCCTCCGCCAGAGTAAGAGTTGTGGGCGAACTCATAGGGGTTCACCTAGAAAAGCCTGAGAAGCGCGAGGAAAATTCTCTTCAATCGATCAGGAGGCGCGCTTTGGCTACCGGAGTATTTTCCAGCAGTAGAGCAGCAATAAAAGAGCGGACACTTCGCACTGACCGTTGGTGGTTACAACCTGCAATTACTTTTGGCGTTCTAATCGCATTCATTATCTACGCAACCTTCCGCGCCTTTGAAAAGAAGTATTACTTCACCGAACCATTGATCTCACCTTTCTATTCGCCATGTCTATCAACAGCATGCCTTGATGGTTCAGCTCACTTTGGAACCCCGATTGGAACAATCTCTCTCTTTGGGATGGTGATCTCACCTGCGCTATTCATATTGATATTCCCACTTGGATTCAGATTGACTTGTTATTACTACCGCAAGGCTTATTACCGCTCGTTCTGGATGTCACCACCTGCTTGCGCCGTTGCCGAGCCACATAAGAAATACACTGGTGAGACTCGTGCGCCATTGATATTGCAGAATGGACATCGTTGGTTCTTCTACTTTGGATTAATTTTCAATGTAATCCTTACATATGACGCAATCATCGCCTTTAAGAACCCCGAGGGTGAGTGGGGGCATATGAGCGTTGGAACTCTCATTCTCCTTCTTAACGCAGCGATGCTCTGGCTCTACTCAGCCTCGTGTCATACCTGCCGCCACACAATCGGTGGAAGGCTACGTAACTTCTCTAAGCACCCACTCCGTTACAAGATGTGGACTTGGGTATCAGCTTTAAATGAACGACATCCAGTTTACGCTTGGATCTCGCTCATTGTTGTGGCGCTAACTGATTTTTATGTGCGGTTAGTGGCATCCGGTTCAATTACCAACTACTACTTCTTCTAGGCGGAGAGATGGCAAAAGCAACGACTGGGATCAAGGCGAGCGATATCAAGTTCGATCGTTATCGCTTCGATGTAGTTGTAATTGGCGCTGGTGGCGCGGGACTTCGCGCTGCGGTTGAAGCGCGCCAAGCCGGACTTCGCGTCGCCATCATCTGTAAATCACTCTTCGGTAAGGCTCACACCGTTATGGCAGAAGGTGGCGCTGCTGCTGCGATGGGAAATGTCAACGAGAACGATGGTTGGAAGGTCCACTTCCGCGACACGATGCGCGGTGGAAAATTCCTAAATAACTGGCGGATGGCTGAACTTCATGCGAAGGAATCG
>JALRKE010000045.1 GCA_023254845.1 Candidatus Nanopelagicaceae bacterium
CGTCATATAAACCTTAAGACGCCCACAAAAAATGAGATAACGAAATATCTAATCGAAAGATTCAACGCCAGCCAGCAGGGTGCAGAAGAGGCAGCAGGAATCTCTCAGGGGCATATAGGTAGAGCGAAAGCACTTATTGGTAATCAAGAAACTAAATCTAACCGCAAAAAAGTCTTTAAATTGCTTTTTTCAGTCAATTCAGAGGGCACAGCAATTAGTGCAGCGAATGAGTTACTGCGAATTTCGCAAGAGCGAGTACAGATTCGGTACTCTATAAAGATTGAGACGGAAGCAGAAGAGTTGAAGAGCGTTATGCAAAGTGGGGCTCGAGGAATGGCTAGTGGCGGAGCCAAAGCCTTAAAAGAATTAGAGCGAGATCAGAAGAATCGGAACGCAAGGGCAGTCAAAGATGAACTTGATGGTTTCTTGTTGGATTACACGACTTTTTTCCGAGACTGCCTAGCTGAGAACAGTCATTCAATTAATTCCGACTTGGCCACAGAGATAAGCGCAACAGCATCAGGCGTAACAAAGGAAAATCTAAACGCACTAGTATCAAAACTCAACCAAGTGCGTGAACTACTCACGACTAATGCCTCACAGCCCCTTCTCCTTGAATCTTTCTTTACCCAGTACGCGCGTCTGAATCGTGGTCATTAGCACCCCTTGACTTAGGGCAGAATTCCGTCATGCCATTTCGCCTCGATCACCTCTCTTATGCCACTTCACAAGATCAACTAGTTGATGTAGTACAGAGAATAGGTTCTCGTATCGGTTCATCATTTATCGATGGTGGAATTCACCCAAGATTCGGAACTCGAAATTTCACACTTCCTTTGAAGAATGGTCATTACTTAGAAGTCGTCTGCCCGTTAAACCACCCAGCCGCAGAAGAGTCTCCATTTGGCAAAGCGGTCTCAAAGAGGGCAGAAGCTGGCGGTGGATGGATGACTTGGGTGGTTGCTACCCAAGACATTTCGCCAGTTGAATCAAGACTTGGACGTAATTCTGTTGAGGGATCAAGAAAACGCCCGGATGGCTCAGAGTTAAAATGGAAACAACTGGGCGTTCTCGGGACCATAGAAGATTCTCAACTACCTTTCTTTATTCAATGGTTATCGACTGATCATCCATCCGAAGACGGGAAAGCTGTGGCGGAGATAAAGAAAATTGAGATATCTGGTGACGAGAAGACCATTGAATCTTGGCTTGGCTCAGAACCGCAAGGAGCGTTTAAGGATGTCGAGGTTATCTACCGTGATCCTTCAGATTTTGATGGCGAAACCGGGATTGTCTCGGTAACTATCGTGACGCCTAAAGGTGAAGTAGTTCTAGACTAAGTATCGCTTAACTAAATACGCCGCCCTAGCTCAGTCGGTAGAGCGTCGCTCTCGTAAAGCGAAGGTCGCGGGTTCGATTCCCGCGGGCGGCTCGCTATAACCGGATTAGCGAAACTTTCTTCCCTTTGGCAATTGCTAAGTATCGGATTTTCTTAATCGTTACTACCGAAGCACTCTTTGAGAAATCAACTGATCCGCTTGCTAACCGGGAATTGCCTCTGGAGAGCAGAGCTTTACAAATGCGATTTTGGCAGCCAAAAGAGATTCCTTTTGAATCCATAACAAGAGGGGTGGACGGGGTGCCTAACGCTGATACGTCGACGCTAAACGGAACACTCGTTTCACTAACTTCAGCGTAAGAGATAAATGATGGGTCAGGTAGCGAATCACCTCGCGATACCAACCATGATGCTGTAACCCTTCCCTTATTATTGAAAATAGTTGTTGCGTAACCAGCAACCGCATTTCCGTTATCCGGGCCATCTAGAGATTGGTAGCGCCAATCCTCAGGGAAAATTGATTTACGAGTCGCTAACCTGATTTCTCCAGAAGTTGCCTCTCGATTGGAATTAATTGTTAAAACAGAGTCATAGAGAAGATATACGGTGTTCTTTTCAACAGTTGCAGAAAGATTAAAGGCAACATCGCCAGTAGTTCTACTTTCAGAATCTTTATCTCCATCAACTATCTCGTAAATCCAACCGCTTGATGTCTTTACAGCCCCAAGCAAAATTCCTTGCGACTCATCTCTATAGAAGACCTGGAGAGCTTGTGGCGTAACAACGCAAGCATTTGAGACGCTTACATCAGATGCAGTCTTTCTCCTTAATTCTTCACGGTAATCCTGAACATCATCGCCATTACCGTCGATCGTTTCATGGCTCCATTTTCCGGACTTTAATTGTGAGTGAATAAGATCTTGTCTGGTAGTTTCACCATAAAAGACGTGAAGCGATTCCTTAGATCCGCTACCACTCTTACAAATTGAGATTGTTCCAACATCAACTCCCTTTCGGGCTGTAGAAATCCGCCACCTATTTCCTGACAAGGTCGCCATCTTTAGACTCCTTGTTGCCTCATCACCATAAAGCAGAATGGGGTTCCCACGATATGTCGCACCTGCTAAATTCGAAACTCTGGAAAATGAATCTACTGTTGTAATAGCTCCCGATTTCTGGGGTTTAACTGAATTGCTCTCAACCGGCTCTGATCTACCCTTGTCATTCTCAGCAATCAAGGAAAATCTGTAATTCTTTCCATTCTTTAGTCCGCCAATTCTGATTGGACCAGAATCAAAGGTTCGACTTTTGCCTCCGGGGCTAATAGTTACTGTGTAAGTCTTAACGCGATCTATCCGGCTACAGTTAGGCGAATCAAAAGTAAGCAGGGCATAGCCGTCTCCTATTAAAGCCTTCACATTAACTGGTTTCGCCGGGATCCCTGAGGCGCTTCTTGCTGGTGGCGCTTTCATCATGTCTTGGAGCATTCCGAGAGCAATTGGGCCAGGGGATCTAAATGCTTCACCCGGTTCAAGGTTCGGGGTCATCGCTGAGTTAATAAGTGAATTGGCAAATGCGTCCTCATCAAGATGTGTTATCGAAGAACCTTCTTGATACGGCGATGGGGTGTACAACTTTGGTTTCACTCCGTTATTTGCTGCAATGCCAGAGACACCAGACCAGAAAAGTGGGCCTAACATGGCTTTACCTAGATCGGCCGAGCGCGAACAAAAGTCGGTAAAAGTTCTTCCATCAGAGAGTTGAACATATGCATCGAAAGGTGTCGGTTGAAACATATACCCAGTACCGAAGAACCGGTCATATTCAGCGTTAGAGAGGAAACCAAGTCCGTGTGCAATCTCATGAAGAATTACAGAGACCAAGTCATAGCTTCGTGGGCTAGGTTTACCATCGATTCCTGTGTACCAGAGCGGTGTTGAATTAACAGTTAAGAAGACTTCTTTCTGCCTTGGGTCTAAATCACGCTCAGCTAATGAGTTTGCTAACGCCGATGGGTACCAAAGATCAGGATCAGGAGCCCCAGAAAAGTTATTAAAGTAGTAACCAGGACGCGCAGACCCTAGTACTCGATTGTCGGCATTGGTCTCCCAGCTAGCTTCAACATTAATTGGGACTTTTGACTCGAAGTTTCTAGACCAAATATCAATCGCATATTGAACAGCATCTTTTGCTTCGGTCGGGAAGTCGTTATAAGTCACTCGCCATTCGGATTTAACTTCACCTTCAAGATGATTTTGCTGAATTTTTGTATTGAGTGAATTAGTAGGAACTGCACTTGCATAGATATAGCCCCAGAATTTTGCAGGAGCAGAGTTGAAACTTAGGGCAGTAGCTTCTATTGGAATCAAGACGTTTATGGATAGGACTAGAGAAAGCAAGTATGCGAGTAATCCCTTTGGCTTAAAGCGTGATAAGGCTCGCATGGCACTCATGCTAGCGCTCTGAGAGGATTGGTCATTATGAGCACAGCAAATTCTCGGGAGAGCTACATGCGCGCTATGCGCGAGGAACCATCATCCGGGGTAATAAGCGGAGTTCGCCCGGAACCGAGCCTTGAAGAGGCGCGCACCGAGTTAGCCCAAGCCATAAGCAGGGTCGCTAACAATATTTTTAAAGATAAGTACGGTCCGCTAGTTGGAGTCATTTCCGAGCCTGCAATTAACGAATTTCTCAAGGGATTTGAGATGAATTTGGCACGAGCTAAAGGGGACTTAACAATCGTCGCAGAAGAGTTTCTAGATCGGGTTATTCCGCCTAGAACAAAAAGACGTCGCTAACGCGAAGCAGGGTGAATCACAAAGAGCGGAAGTGATTTTCGCAACGAATCACATTTAGATTTGAGAATTTCATATGCTGGTTCATTCATAAGTGCGATTAACTCAGCTTTGTTGGTTAAATAGACTGGATTAGCTGCTGTATGAGCTTCAGTATTTGAGGTGCAATACCAATCTAAGTCAGCGCCGCCAGCTCCCCATGCTTCGCGCGTGTATTCCCCAATGACAACGACGCTGTACTTATTGTCGCCGATCTCACGGGTCTCCCAAGAACGGCGGAGCGGAAGTTGCCAACAGATGTCAGGCTTAGTTTCGAGATAGTGGACTTGCTCTTTATTGGCTAGATGGTGGAGAGCACAACCAAAGTACTCTTCACTAAATGTCTTTTCATTAAAAAAAATACAAGTGCTATTAACCTTTTTGGTTTTTCTTTCTTTATCTAAACCAATTTCACTGATGTTAAGTGCCTTGCTCTTTCGAGCGACTTCGTAGTTTTGCCAGAGATCTTTAGTTAGGCGTTTAGCAGCTTTAACTACCCGCTTCTCATCGCCCTTACCGTTGTAGTAAGCGCCATCTGAGCAACATCCATGATCTGCAAGGTCTTTATCTATACCTTTACAACCAGAGCCGAATGTGCAATTCCAATTCGAGGTTAACCAAGTGAGGTCACACTTAAAGATTTGTTTCGGGTTAAGTGGGTCAGGAAACTCAAACCAATCTCGGGGGAAGTTTGGAACGATCTCAGTCATAAGGGGCTGAGGATACGGATAGAGAGGTAGCCTTGTCATATGGCTATTTCAAGGGTCGCGATCGTTGGCGCCGGCGTAATGGGTGAGGCGATGATTCATGCCCTAAACCGAATTGGCCTAAAGGGTTCTGAAATCACAATTAAAGAGAAGCGGGAAGAGCGCGAAGAAGAGCTGATTGCGAGATATGGAGTTAGCAATGGTGAATTGAAACGCTCTCAAGCAATTCTGTTAGCGGTGAAACCACAAGATCTTGAGAAGACGCTGAGCGAGATTGGCCCAGAGATAAGCGATAGCACGCTAGTTGTCTCACTTCTTGCTGGCATTAGGAGCGCTCGAATCGAGAATCTCCTGGGAGCAAAAGCTCGAGTTGTACGAGTTATGCCAAATACGCCATTACTAATGGGCGAAGGCATGACAGCGATATCAGGTGGGAAAAGCGCAAAAGGTGAAGATGTCACATGGGTTGAATCTTTACTTTCTAAGTCAGGCGCGACCTTAGTTTTGGATGAAGAGCTGATGGACGCGGTAACTGCGACAAGCGGTTCAGGACCAGCATACTTTTTTGGGTTTGTTGAGGCGATGATTAATGCGGCTAAGCGGTTAGGTTTAAAAGAGGAAGATGCGAAAATTCTTGTGACACAAACACTTGTCGGCGCTGCAAAAATGGTCGTAGAGTCTGGCAAAGATGCAAGAACGCTTCGCGAGAATGTAACTAGTCCAAATGGGACCACTGCGGCTGCGCTATCTCTCTTTGATTCTAAAGCGTGGGATGAAATCGTTTATGAGGCTATGAAAGCAGCAAGGGATCGTTCCCAAGAATTAAGTAATTAGATCTTCGAATTAACGAGGTAAGACTTCATCGGCATCAATAATGCGATATGAATAACCTTGCTCAGCTAGGAATCTCTGTCGATTTTGTGCAAAATCCTGATCGATAGTGTCTCGAGCGACCACCGAATAAAAACGCGCAGTACGTCCATCTGCCTTAGGCCGAAGAATTCTTCCTAGACGTTGGGCCTCTTCTTGGCGTGAGCCGAAAGTTCCCGAAACCTGGATGGCAATAGACGCTTCAGGTAGATCGATGGAGAAATTAGCGACCTTTGAGACCACAAGACACTTCAATTCTCCGCTTCGGAATTGGGCGAAGAGGCTTTCCCTGTCCTTGATTGGGGTTTCACCTTTGATTATGGGAACCCCCAACTCGGCTGCGATCTCATCAATCTGATTGATGTATTGGCCTATTATCAAAGTTTGGTCAGAAGCATGCTGCTTAGCTAGTGCGATCACCACATTTTTCTTTGTGGCTGTGGTCGAACAAGAGCGATACTTATCTTCTTGTTCTGCAGTCGCATAAGTAAGTCGTTCGTGATCGGTAAGAGTTACTCGAACTTCAACGCAATCCGCAGGAGCGATATAGCCCTGTGCCTCAATTTCTTTCCAGGGGACATCGAATCTCTTTGGGCCAATTAGCGAGAAAACTTCACCTTCCATCCCATCTTCACGAACAAGTGTTGCTGTTAAGCCAAGACGACGGCGTGATTGAATATCAGCAGTGAATCGGAATATCGGCGCTGGAAGCAAATGAACCTCGTCATAAATAATCAATCCCCAATCATGGGAATCGAAGAGATCTAGGTGTGAATAGAGACCATTCTTCCTCGTTGTCATAACTTGATATGTGGCGATTGTTACCGGGCGAATTTCTTTCTTTGCGCCCGAATATTCACCTATCTCATCCTCATTCAAAGATGTGCGCCGTAGAAGTTCATCTCGCCATTGGCGCGCAGCAACGGTATTAGTGACAAGAATCAGCGTTGTCGCTTGAGCATGAGCCATTGCGGCTGCACCAACCAGAGTCTTTCCAGCGCCACATGGCAGCACCACGACGCCCGATCCACCGTGCCAGAATCCCTCCGCAGCAAGACGTTGGTAATCGCGCAACTTCCAACCATCTTCTTTGAGTGAGATGGAATGAGATTGGCCATCTACATACCCAGCGAAATCTTCAGCCGGCCAACCGAGCCTTAAAAGAGCCTGTTTTAGATGGCCACGCTGGCTTGGGTGAACTGTGATCGTTTCATCATCAATCTTGGCTCCAAGAAGTGGTGCCACTTTCTTTGCGCGGATCACTTCCTGAAGAACAGCCGCATCATTTGAGATCAGTATTAATCCATGAACCGGGTGTGACTCCAAGCGAAGCCGCCCGTAACGTCCCATAGTCTCCGCGACATCAAGAAGTAGCGCATTAGGAACTGCGTAGCGAGAGAACTTCAAGAGAGTATCAATTACCTGCTCGGCGTCATGACCAGCCGCTCTCGCATTCCAAAGACCGAGTGAAGTTAGTCGGTAGGTATGAATGTGTTCTGGAGATTTCTCAAGCTCAGCGAATGGTGCAATCGCTCTACGGCACTCTGTTGAGAGCGGATGATCAATATCTAAAAGAAGGGTCTTGTCGCTCTGGACAATTAGCGGACCATCGCTCATGAAAGTATCGCTCTTGTAAGTGCCGCTAGAAGTTTAGTTCTAGGTTCAAGATCAGTTATAGAAATGTTCTCGGTGAGCGCATGTGCGCCACTTCCAACAGCTCCGAGTCCATCCAAAACTTCAGTATGAATGCCGGCGAAGTTTCCATCGCTCGCGCCACCAACAATGGCAGAACCGATGGGTCCCATTCCTAATTCACTCGCAACAGTTTCTAACTTCTCATAGAGTGATTGGGTAGCGCTCTTTTCAAGTGGTGGGCGATTAATTCCGCCACTTACTTCGATACGAGCGCCTTCGTGTTCTGGCTTTAGTGCATATATCGCCATCTTTACT
>JALRKE010000046.1 GCA_023254845.1 Candidatus Nanopelagicaceae bacterium
GAAAGATAGCAATTGTCGGTCGGCCAAATGTCGGGAAAAGTAGTCTTCTAAACACCTTCGCCGGAAGTACACGCGCGCTTGTTGATGACGCTGAAGGAACAACTAGAGATCCGATCGACGAGTTGATAGACGTTGATGGAAAGACTTGGCGCTTTATTGATACAGCGGGCATTAGAAGGAGAGCTCATCAAGCGAGTGGTACTGATTACTACGCCGCGCTAAGAACGGAACGAGCAATTGAGAACACGGAGGTCGTAGTGGCGGTCCTTGATGCAACTGCCCAGATGACCGAACAGGATCTGAGGATCATCTCCATGGCTGAGGAGTCAGGCAAGGCTCTGGTAATTGTTATGAATAAATGGGATCTGCTCGATGAAGACCGCCGAGCGCAACTGGAGCGTGAAATCGATCGGAATCTAGATCAAGTGACCTGGGCAGAGCGGATAAATCTCTCGGCTAAGACGGGGTGGCATAAGGATCGCCTGATACCGGCGGTAGAACGAGCGCTCGGTGGTTGGGAGTTCCGGGTACCTACCGGAAGGCTAAATGCATTTATGGGACAGCTTGTAAGTTCGAACCCGCCCCCAGTGCGCGGTGGGAAACAGCCAAAGATTCTTTTCGCTACGCAAGCAGGCATAGAACCGCCTACATTTATTATCTTTGCAACTGACTTCCTAGAGTCAAGCTATAGACGTTTCATCGAAAGACGTCTAAGGGAAGAGTTTGGTTTCGCAGGTTCTCCCATTCGCATCTCGGTTAGGTTGCGAGATCGCTGATATAGGCCAATCGGGCCATTCTCGCCGAGGTACTATTTCATTACGGGACGTAGCGCAGCTTGGTAGCGCACATGGCTGGGGGTCATGTGGTCGGAGGTTCAAATCCTCTCGTCCCGACCAAACTTACTCCTGCAAAGAACATTTATTCCGAGAGTTCGGAAGATAGAGCGAGGGGAAGATGCTCACCATTCCTAATGCGCTAACCCTCCTTCGAGCTGCCGGCATCCCGATCTTCTTATTTCTGACCTGGCAAGAACGCTACTCATGGGCGGTATTAACCCTCATGGTCGCTGGCGCCACGGACTATTTCGATGGAAAGCTCGCCAGGGCGCTCAACCAAGAGAGTCGTTTAGGAGAACTCCTCGATCCTGCGGTTGACCGGCTCTACATCGCGACTGTGTTGGTAGCAATGTTCATCACTGGTGCGATACCGATTTGGGTGCTCGTTGCGATTGTCGCGCGGGATTTAATTCTTGGCGTGTTGCTTCTTGCGATGAAGCGATCCGGCATCTCTCCTTTCAAGGTTACTTATCTCGGCAAAGCCGCAACATTCAATCTCCTCTACGCGTTGCCGTTGCTCTTGCTGACGTTTTCCACTTTAGATGAAATCTCTAACCTTGCATTTATCTTCGGATGGGCCTTTGCGGGATGGGGGATAGGTCTGTATTTGTGGACCGGCGTGCAATACGCTAGAACTGGCCTCCGAGATTTACGCGCCAGAAGAAGTTAAGCCGGAGAGATTCAGGACCCAGAGGGAGAGAAGGTTTTAGTGAGTAGCGTCCCAGCCCATCTGAAATACACCAAAGAGCATGAATGGGTTGAAGAGATTTCCCCGGGGCGATACCGAGTTGGAATTACCGACTACGCGCAAGGCGCACTTGGTGACATTGTGTACCTACAAATGCCTAAGGTTGGGGAGTCGATTGATGCTGGGAAAGTTTGCGGTGAGGTGGAATCCACTAAGAGCGTCTCCGAAATCTATGCGCCAATCTCCGGAACTATTACTGCGGTCAATAGCGATCTAGATTCGGCTCCAGAAACCATAAATTCAGAACCTTATGGAAAAGGATGGCTATTGGAAGTGGAAGCCTCCTCGCCAAATCAACTTTCCGAACTTCTCTCACCAGAGGCTTATAGCGCTCTTACCGCTTGACTCACCAAAACCTCCACCATAGGGTGAGCCTTAAGCGAAACTTAAGGTTTAGGGGGAGAAAATCGTGGTTGCGGCTGCTGACAGCAGAAAAGATTTAACGACTACGATCCATCTCACCGCACTGCGCTCGGTTGAAAGTTCGCTCTCACGTTTAATCCAAGAATCTGGTCCAGAATTGATTGAAGTGTTGAACGCGCTGGGGGATGACTCTGCGATGCTCGTTTCCTTGATCGGACCAAATAAGGGAGCCCGCTTCCTACTAGAGCCCGAAGTAACTCATATCGGAAGGGCGACTGCTAACGAGATTTTCCTCGACGATGTCACGGTTTCAAGAAAGCATGCCCAGGTTGCCAAGAGCGGCAAGGGTTATTTCTTGACCGACTTGGGAAGTTTGAATGGAACATATTTAAATGGAGAGTTAGTTTCAGAGAAGTCTCTTACAGATGGTGATGAGCTTCAGATTGGCAAATTCAGAATGCATTTCTTTAAAGGTGGAAAGGTAAGAGCATGAGCGTTCCCGCACGGGCGTACTTAAGTATTGGTGAAGTTCTCTCAAAGTTACGTGGAGATTTTCCAGACATAACTATTTCTAAAATCCGCTTCCTAGAGTCCGAAGGATTAATAGAGCCACAACGCACCCCATCGGGATATCGAAAGTTCACCACCCCAGATCTAGAGAGATTGCGTTACGTTCTTCTTGCTCAGCGAGATCAATACTTACCTCTTAAAGTAATTAAGGAGAATTTAGATGCTCTAGATCGTGGCTTAGAGCCAGCGCAAACCCCGGGAAGTGCTCCTACTCCTAGGATGCTCCCAGTAGATGCTGCGGTTTCGCCATCAGCGTTCGCAGAACAGAGCGATCTGCGACTTTCCCGTGATGAGTTGTTGAAGAGTTCCGGAATCGATGAGGAACAATTAGTTGAACTCGAGAGCTATGGACTCGTCCAAGCTCGAGGAAAGCATTTTGATGGTGACGCGCTAATGGTTGCGAGAGTTGTCGGAGAGTTGGCAGCTTTTGGAATAGAAGGACGTCATCTTCGTGCTTTTAAGGCTGCTGCAGATCGGGAGGTAGGCTTAGTGGAACAAGTAATTACGCCACTCCTTCGACAGAAAAATTCGGATTCCAAAGCCCGCGCTGAAGAGGTTGCCCGAGAGATTGCATCACTTTCAATCCGTCTTCACGCCTCACTCGTTCGAGCCGGTCTACACAGAGCGAGATGAATTTTCACGCTCTTGATGTGATTGGTGTTCGAGTTGAGATGCCCTCGAACCAACCGATTGTCCTTTTAAAGGAGATCGGGGGAGTCCGCTACCTGCCGATTTGGGTGGGGGCTGTTGAAGCGACCTCAATCGCCTTTGCTCAACAAGGGGTTCAACCGCCTCGACCTTTAACCCACGATTTGATGAAGGATTTACTTGCCTCCTTGAACACAAACGTGGACTCAATTCACCTCACTGAACTGCGCGACGGAGTCTTCTACTCCATGATCAATCTTGCCGGCGGAGTCTCGGTCTCCGCCCGACCTAGCGATGCAATCGCGCTGGCCCTTCGAACCGGATCACCGATCTTGGGAAGCGAGGAGTTGCTAACTCAAGCGGGGATTGAGATACCGGATCAGGCTGAAGATGAGGTAGAGAAATTTAAGGAATTCCTCGAGGGAATCAATCCGGAGGATTTTCAGGCTTAGAACTCTAAACTAATACTAGAGATTTAGAGTGTGTCGGTAATTGATGTCTGCCTTATCAAGACTTACCGTTAAGCCACTCAAGTGAGAGGCTTCCCCCATGACTTCGCTGCCAGGTTCTGACGAGATTGGCTACCGTGGCGCTACGGCATGTACAGCCGCAGGGATTTCCTACCGACAGCTGGATTATTGGGCGCGTACTGGCTTAGTTGAGCCAACCGTACGTTCGGCAGCCGGCTCGGGTTCACAACGTCTATACGGGTTTCGCGACATATTAGTTTTGAAGATCGTTAAGCGCCTGCTCGATGCAGGCGTCTCCTTGCAGAACATACGAAGCGCCGTCACCCACCTTCGCGAGCGGGGGATTGAAGATTTAGCGCGGATTACTCTGATGAGCGATGGATCTTCTATTTACGAATGTACTAATTCAGAAGAGATCTTTGATCTCCTTCAAGGCGGACAAGGCGTTTTTGGAATTGCTGTAGGTAAAGTTTGGAACGAAGTCGAAGGCACGCTTACCCATCTACAAGGGGAGGATCTCCAAAGTGGGAGCGTCCATCCAGGTGAGGGAAGCGATGAGCTAGCTCTCCGTCGCAAGCTACGTGGGGCCTCTTAACCCGCCATAGATTGATTTGACGTCCTATTCTTCTCGCCGTGGCGCGGAAGAATTTTGCAGATCGGCATATTGGACCATCTAATGATCAAGTTGGAACCATGTTGCATGAATTGGGGTATTCAGATTTATCAAAGTTCATCGCAGATGTACTTCCAGAAACAATCAAGTTAGATGAGATTTTCGGAGAATCGCTGCCGCAACCGATTTCTGAACCAGAAACGATTTCGGAATTACGTATCCTTGCCGAGAAAAATCGCGTCTTTCAGTCGCTTATTGGAATGGGATATTACGGAACTCATACGCCACCGGTAATTCTCCGGAACGTCCTGGAAAATCCAGCTTGGTACACGGCGTACACCCCTTATCAACCGGAAATCTCACAAGGAAGATTGGAAGCTCTATTCGCTTTCCAGACTATGGTCAGCGATTTAACGGGCCTGGCCATTGCGAACGCTTCGATGCTAGATGAGGCCACGGCAGCCGCCGAAGCGATGACTTTGGCGAGAAGGGCATCTAAGAGCCCTGACGAAGCGATCTTTCTAATTGATGTCGCAGCACATCCTCAAACAAAAGCGGTAGTGCAAACTCGTGCTAAACCGCTGGGAATAGCCGTAAAGGAATTTGAAGTTAAGAATTTGGCAAATGAAATCAAGAACACTGAGTGCTTTGCAATTCTGGTTCAGTATCCAAATACGTTTGGAGCGCTCCCTGAACTCATGGACCTTTTCTCGCTTGCAAAGGAGAGGAACGTCCTTGTAATTATGGCAAGTGATTTACTAGCACTGACTCTCATTAAGTCTCCAGGGGAGTGGGGAGCTGATATTGCAGTTGGCTCAGCCCAACGCTTTGGTGTGCCGATGGGTTTTGGTGGCCCACACGCGGGTTTCCTTGCAGTTCGTGAAGGTTTGGAACGTTCCCTTCCGGGCCGATTAGTAGGCCAGAGCATTGATAATTCCGGCAATCCTGCGTTACGCCTGGCGCTGCAAACTAGAGAGCAACATATTCGTCGAGATAAAGCGACGAGCAATATCTGTACCGCACAGGTGCTACTTGCAAACATTGCTGCGCTATACGCCGCTTGGCATGGCCCCGAGGGTCTGCGCGAAATCGCAATGCGCGTACATAATCAAGCTAGTAGTTTTGCAGGCTACTTAAAGCGCTCCGGATTCACCTTAATGAGTGAGACTTTCTTTGACACTCTCTCTTTCAAAACTGAAAATCCGAAGGCGATGCTTGATAGCGCTGAACGTGCCGGGATTAATGTGCGTCTTATTCCAGGTGGAATCTCAGTTGCTTTCGATGAGACAACTGAAGCGGTAACGATTGAAAAGTTGGTAAGAGCTTGGGGATTAGCAAGCGAGAAAGGGGAGAGCTTCGGAAGTCTTAATGATTTACGGAAGAGTTCTTACCTCACTCACCCAATCTTCAACTCATATCACTCAGAAACCTCCATGCTTCGATATATCCGAAACCTCTCAGACCGGGATTTAGCGCTGGATCGAACCATGATTCCGCTTGGTTCATGTACTATGAAGTTGAATGCCACCACTGAGATGGAATCGATTACCTGGCCAGAATTTGCCAATCTCCATCCATTCTCACCTAACTCCCAAAGCGCCGGTACTCGCCAGCTCATCAAGGAACTATCGGATTGGTTAGTTGAAGTTACTGGCTATGACGCTGTTTCATTACAACCGAATGCCGGATCTCAGGGTGAGTTCGCTGGATTGCTTGCAATTCGCAATTACTTAGATTCCAAGGGAGAGACGGGGCGCGATATCTGCCTCATCCCATCGAGCGCTCACGGCACAAATGCTGCAAGCGCTGTTATGGCCGGGATGAAGGTTGTAGTAATCGCATGCGATGAGCATGGAAATGTTTCACTCACGGATCTGCGAGAAAAAATTGGCGAATATGGAAATCGATTAGCTGCGCTAATGGTTACATACCCATCAACTCATGGTGTTTTCGAATCTGAGATCAGCGCTATTTGCGCTCTGATTCACGATGCGGGGGGACAAGTTTATGTCGACGGTGCAAACCTCAATGCGCTCGTCGGCTTGGCAAAACCTGGAAAGTTTGGCGCCGATGTTTCGCATCTAAATCTCCATAAAACATTCTGCATTCCCCATGGAGGTGGCGGACCGGGAGTAGGGCCAGTGATCGCTCGTAAACATCTTGCGGCACATCTTCCAAATCACCCACTTGATTCAACTGCAGGACCTATTTCAGGCCCAGGTCCAATTAGCGCTGCACCTTTTGGATCGGCATTGATATTGCCAATTTCATGGGCATATATTCGAATGATGGGCGCTGAAGGATTGAAGCGAGCAACTGAAGTTGCAATCTTGTCTGCAAATTACATTTCAAGAAAGTTGGAACCCTATTTCCCAACGCTTTACAAGGGGGATACCGGCTTTATCGCTCACGAATGCATTATCGATATACGCGAGATAACCAAGACCACCGGAGTCACCGTTGATGACATTGCCAAGCGATTGATGGACTTTGGTTTCCATGCGCCAACCATGAGTTTCCCAGTAGCAGGTACTTTGATGATTGAGCCTACCGAGAGTGAAGATATTGCCGAGATTGATCGATTTATTGAGGCGATGAGATTGATAAGAGGTGAAATTGATGAGATCGCAGCCGGCAAGGTTGCCGTTGAGCAATCAGCGCTTAGAAATGCTCCACATACAACTGAGGTGATTGTTGGCGAATGGAACCGTCCATATAGTCGCGAAAAAGCAGCTTTCCCAGCCGGAATCGATCATGGAATGGCTCGGAGAGGGAAATATTGGCCTTCGGTTGGCCGTATTGACGGGGCTTACGGGGATAGGAACCTGGTCTGCGCTTGCGAGCCTATCGAGGCGTTGGCGATAAATTAGTTTACATAATGTCAATTATCGGCTAAATACTGAGCGGCGCCGTATCGCCATAGCCACTATGAAAAGTCCGACCCAGACCCAACTCCCAAGTTTTGACGCCAAAGATGTTTCTTGGCGGGTTTCTAGATTCATTTTTAGCGAC
>JALRKE010000047.1 GCA_023254845.1 Candidatus Nanopelagicaceae bacterium
GGCGCTTTCTTGGCTGGCGCTTTCTTGGCTGGCGCTTTCTTGGCTGGCGCTTTCTTGGCTGGCGCTTTCTTGGCTGGTGCTTTCTTCGTCGGGGACTTCTTGACCGACTTCTTCGCAGGGCTCTTCTTCGGAGCTGCCTTTTTGGCAGGCGCTTTCTTAAATTTAGCTACCGCTTTAGCGAGTTTTTTCTTTAATGGCACAGCGCCGAAGGCTAGGGGTTATTAGCTTTAAATGCCACTCGCCACATGAAATTGGGGCCACATGAAATTGGGGCCACATGAAATTGGGGCCACATGAAATTGGGCTCGCTTGTTGGGCTATCTTGATGGGCTAAAATTCGCTTTGTCGCAAGACACCTTGAAGAGATTCGCAGAGACTGGGCAATCACCCAAGAGCGAGTCGGAAGAAATGAGCTAACTGGCTCACGTAGAACCGACAACAAGGTCACGAAGATATCTACCAAATATGGTGGATAAGGCGGGTGGTACCGCGATCAAATGATCGCCCCTCCAAATATGAATTTAGTCAGATTGGCTAATTCGATTGGAAAGGGATGATCATTTCAAAGTCACCGTATGAGGCGCTTAGCCCTCAAATTGATCTCCCAAAAGTCGAACGAGAAATTCTCTCCTTCTGGAGTACGCAAGAGATATTTCACAAAAGCATGAACCAACGCGCCGGCGGTAAATCATGGACTTTCTACGAAGGCCCTCCAACGGCAAATGGAATGCCTGGAACTCACCACATTGAAGCTCGAGTATTCAAAGATGTTTTTCCGCGCTATCACACAATGAAGGGTAAGCATGTAATCCGAAAAGCGGGTTGGGATTGCCATGGTCTTCCAGTCGAAATTGCAGTTGAAAAAGAGTTAGGTTTTTCAGGTAAGGGCGATATCGAAAAATTTGGAATAGATAAATTCAATGACAAGTGTCGCGAGTCAGTACAACGACATGTAAATGCATTTACCGAAATGACAGAGCGGATGGGTTTCTGGGTAGATTTTGATGAGGCATATTGGACGATGTCAGATGAGTACATCGAGAGCGTATGGTGGTCGCTTGCTCAAATTCATAAAAAAGGATTGCTGGTTCAAGATCATCGCGTCGCACCATATTGCCCGCGCTGCGGCACCGGCCTCTCTGATCACGAGTTAGCCCAAGGCTATGAGACCGTTACAGATCCATCTGTATATGTTCGATTCCCAATAACAAGCGGTGAGCTCGCTACCTTAAATGCAGCTCTTCTTGTTTGGACCACAACGCCTTGGACCTTGGTCTCGAACACAGCAATCGCCGTTAATCCAGATGTCACTTACCTAGTTTTGAGAACTGCTGGTGAAGAGAAGCCCGGTGAGGGGAATCAACCAGGTGATGGCAGTCCAGAGGTACTAGTTGTTGCCGAGCCGCTTGCTGAGAAGGTGGCACCTGGCTTTACTGAACTGAAACGTCTATCCGGAAAAGAATTAGAGAGAGTTAAATACCAGCGACCCTTTGATTTAGTTGATATCCCAGATGCCCACTTTGTAGTTCTAGCCGACTATGTCACTACTGAAGATGGAACAGGTCTGGTTCATCAAGCACCAGCCTTCGGCGCCGATGATTTGGCGACTTGTAAGCGTTATGAATTACCCGTCGTAAATCCAGTATCCCCCAATGGAAACTTCCTAGACGAAGTGGATTTGGTAGGTGGCAAATTCTTTAAGGATGCCGACAAGATTCTAATTAAGAGTCTTAAAGAGAGCGGTGCCCTCTATAAGCACCAAACATTCCAACACTCATATCCTCATTGCTGGCGGTGCCATACTCCACTCATCTATTACGCACAACCTTCTTGGTATATCCGTACCACAAAAATAAAGGATGAGCTTCTTCGGGAGAACGCAGCTACAGATTGGCATCCTGAAACTATCAAGACTGGAAGATATGGCGATTGGTTAAATAACAATATTGATTGGGCGCTCTCTCGAAATCGGTATTGGGGAACACCCCTACCAATATGGCGATGTGAAGATGGACATGAGCTAGCGATTTCTTCCAAGAGTGAACTTACAAAATTAGCCGGAAGAGACCTTGGAGATCTTGAGCTCCATCGTCCATATGTCGATGCGATCAATTTTCCTTGTACTGAATGCAAGAATGTCATGGCTCGCACGCCGGAGGTGATTGATTGCTGGTACGACTCTGGCGCAATGCCATTTGCTCAGTGGGGTTATCCGCATAAAGCAGGATCTAAAGAGAGGTTTGCGGAGGCATATCCCGCTGACTTCATCTGCGAGGCAATCGATCAGACCCGTGGTTGGTTTTACACGCTAATGGCTATCGGAACATTGGTCTTCGACAAATCTTCATATAAGACGGTGTTATGTCTTGGCCATATTCTCGATAAAGATGGCCGAAAGATGAGTAAGCACTTGGGCAATGTCCTCGAACCAATGCCGCTAATGGATCGTCATGGGGCTGATGCGGTTCGTTGGTACATGCTCGCATCAGGTTCACCTTGGAGCGCTCGCCGTGTCGGACATGAGATCATCTCGGAAGTTGTACGAAAAACCCTACTGACTTATTGGAATACCGTCTCATTCTTGGCGCTTTATGCATCAGCTTCCAATTACATTCCAGGTGAAGTTATTCAAGTCTCCAAGCGCCCGATGATGGATCGCTGGATTTTAAGTGAGTTAAATCAACTGGTTGAAATTGTCGATAGTTCATACGCAGATTTTGACTCGCAGAAAGCTGGGGGCGCAATCGCAAAGTTTGTCGATGATCTCTCCAATTGGTATGTCCGACGTTCCCGAAGGAGATTCTGGGATGGTGATAGCACCGCTCTAGCGACGCTCCATGAATGCATTGAAACTCTGACTCTGTTGATGGCCCCAATGGTTCCATTTATTACAGAACATGTCTGGCAAGTCCTGGCACGAAAAGTTAATCCAAATCTGCCTCTATCCGTGCATCTTGCTGATTTTCCCAAGTCGGATAAGAAAGCAGTAGACGAAAAGTTATCCGGTGATGTGGCCTTGGCGCGCCGCTTGGTAGAACTTGGTAGAGCAGCGCGAGCACAATCCCAAATAAAGATAAGGCAGCCACTCTCAAGAGCGCTGATAGCAGCAAGCGGTTGGAAGAACCTCGCATCGGAGTTAAAGGATCAGATCGCAGATGAGCTAAATGTTGAGCAATTAGATGATCTATCAAGCGCGCCAGATTTAGTTGACATCTCTATCAAAGCGAATTTCCGCTCCCTAGGAAATAAATATGGTGGCGCGGTACAAGAGATTTCAAAGGCACTTACCGCGTTAGATGCTGCTGAGTTAGTTTCAAGGGTTCGTCGTGATGGAAGCGCCCAGCTCCAATATAGCGGTGGCGTAGCTGATATCTCAGAGGAGGATCTCGTGATTACAGAGACCCCTCGAACTGGTTGGTCGGTCGCATCTCACGCCGGGGAGAGCGTAGCTCTAGATCTAGCGCTAGATGCTCGTCTCATCGCTAAAGGAGTTGTTCGTGAAGCAATCCGGGCAATCCAAGATGCTCGTAAAGAATCTGACTTTGACGTTAGTGATCGCATACAAGTGCGATGGAATGCAAATGAAGATGTAGCCCAAGCGATCCTCGAAGCTACGAGCCATATCTCCGATGAGGTTCTCGCCACTTCCTTCGAGCGAGATAAAAGTCTTTCCCTAAGCGAGGAAGAGTTAGGGCTAGCGCTAAGACTGACGAGAGTCTAGAAGCGATTCCTAATTTCCCACAGATCTGGGAATGTTGGAGTGAAGAGAGTCTCTCTTAAATAGTCAGCGCCAGCCGAACCCCCAGTTCCGGACTTTCTTCCAATCGTTCGCTCGACCATCTTCACATGTCGATAACGCCACTCCTGAAGACCTTCATCGATATCCACCAAGCGCTCAAATACCAGACCAGCTTCTGGATCTTTGCGATGTAACTCGATGAGAACCTCTTGCACATCTGGGTTGGGCTCATAGTGTTGGGTGATATCGCGGTTTATTACCAAATCTGGAATTTGGTAACCGCGTTTAACTACGTAGCGCATAACTGAATCCCAAAGTGATCTAGAGGCCATCCATCTTTCTACTCGCTCTTTATCCTGCGAAAGTAGATGTGCAGCAGCACGCTTATCACGTCTACCGAGAATCGCCTCAACCTCGCGGAATTGTGCCGATTGGAATCCGCTAGATTCACCGAGTCGGCTTCTGAAAGAATTGAATTGTAGCGGCGTCATCGTTTCGAGGATATCTATTTGGGCGACGCAAATCTTCAAAATAGTTCTGATGCGACCAAGTATCGAAAGCGCTCTATGGGTGTCCCCTGATTCAAGTGCCACTTGGGACGCGGCAAATTCATGGAGCAATTCCTTAAACCAGAGTTCATAAGTTTGATGGATGATGATGAAGAGCAACTCGTCATGTTCCGGACCATCTGATAGAGGCTGTTGGAGGGAGAGAAGCTCATCAACCTTTAGATAGTTGTTGTAATTAAGGGCCTGCTCGTTATTCACGTTACCCGGGACTCCCCAGCAGCAACTTTCTCGTAGCGCTTAGTTGCGACGAGATCTCTAATTCGAGCGAAGCCATCAAAAACTTCCGTATAGGAGGTGGCCAATGGGGAAATCGCAAGACGAATCGAATTAGGTGTTCGATAATCCGCAACAGTATTTACATACTTACGAAGCGCGATTGAGATTCGCTCTGCATCGGGATGAGCAAGGGTTATATGCCCACCACGTTGCATGGGCGATGCAGGCGTTATCAAGCTAAAGCCGAGCGGTTTTAGCCACTTCTCATATAACTCCACCATCATAGAAGTGCCGATTGCGCACTTCTTTTCAATCTCTTCTATGCCCGCTTCCTCGATCATAGAAAACGAAGTATTGATGCAACGCAATCCAATAATTGAGGGACTAGCGATCTGGAAGCCACGGATTGATTGATCTTTTTCGAAGGTGGGGCCCATCGCAAACTGATCATGCTGAGCAAACCAACCTTGAATTGCGACTTGTAGTTCATTTTGAATAAGTTTATTTACGTATAGCCAGGCCGGAGCACCGGGACCAGAATTTCCATATTTGTAAGTACAGCCAACGGCAAGGTCGACGCCATCACGATCTAAATCAAGCTTTATGGAACCAATAGCGTGTGCGGCATCCCAAAGAACGAGCGCTCCAAATCTGTGAGCTAAATCTGTTAACGCTTTCACATCTTGTCTAGCTCCTGAGCGGTATTGAATAACTTGAAGACTTACAAGCGCAACATCATCGCTCAGATAACTTTCAAGGAGATCGGGGGTGATCAATTCATTACTAGATATCGAAGGATCTTCATTATCTATCGTTACTAAATCAAGTCCGTGGGCTTTTGCTAGACCTTCGAGGATGTATCGGTCAGTTGGAAAATTCGCCGCATCTGTGATGATGGTTTTCCGTCCAGGTCGAGCTCTCAGAGCGGACGAAGCTAGTTGATAGATATTCACGCTAGTCGTATCGCAAGCCAGAACTTGGCCGGGTGCAGCGCCCAGAGCCGATCGACCTATCAAATTCCCAGTGTTCTGGGCCTCGTCAATCCAATGACCCCACCCCACTACAACTTCCCTTCCCCATTCATCATGGAGAAAATCATTTATAGTCTTGACGGTTTCATGCGGGAGTCGCCCTAAAGAGTTGCCATCTAAGTAACAGGTATCAGAATCGGTGATTACAAAGCGCTTCTTAAACTCTCGCAGCGGATCTTGTTGATCAAGTGCAACCGCTTGCGAACGCTCCATAAGTGGAGTCTATGACCTAGCCGATTTAGCGCAAGATTCCAATCAAAATTTGAATTCCGAAGAAGAGCACTATGAAGGAGAGGTCTAGCGCTACTGGCCCCATTCGAAGTGGTGGAATGAAGCGACGAACAAATGCCAACGGCTTATCGGTCAAGATATAGATGATTTCAGCTAGCGGCATCAAGATTCCGCGTGGCCGCCAGCTCGGTCGAAATAACCGGACGTAGTCGAGAACTAATCGCGCGAAAAGCGCGAGCAAGAAAATGTTGAGGGCAAAAAGTATCCAAGAAGTGAAATTAAGCAAGATCTCAGCTCTGATTGAAGAAGCTTGCTTGCGCCGCAGCGCTCTTCTCTTCGCCACTAACAATCACATTAGGTGGAGTAAGAAGAAATACCTTCGAAGTTACTCTCTCTATTGTTCCGGCATGACCAAAGACAAGTCCTGAAGCAAAATCAATTAGTCGCTTTCGCTCTGACTCTTCCATATCGCTCAAATTCATAATTACTGGATTACCTTCACGGTAATACTCACCGATCGCGCGAGCTTCGCTATAGAAGCGTGGCGTGATTGTCACGATGCGATCCATCGCAGACTGTGATTCAACAACCGGGGCAACGCTTAACTTCGGGGATCGAGCGCTAGGTGCTGGGGTCTTCACAACTGAATTGAGAGCGCGCGTTGGAGCCGGCGCTGCGGAACCATCATCTTCGGTGAGCCCTAGATAGTTAGTCATTCTTCTAAGTCCATTAGCCATAGGGAGAATTTTAGGGTTGGGACTATCTTGAACCGAGGATTGAACTTCCGATTCGGATATGTGTCGCTCCAAATCTAAGCGCTATCGGGTAATCCCCACTCATTCCTGCTGAAATGAAGGATGCGCTGGACTTCTTGGTGCGCAATTTGAGGGAGAGCTCATAGAGAAGTTCGAAACCGGGGGCTGGGTCTTTGCCGAGCGGCGCGACTCCCATCACTCCTACCAACTCGAGGTTATTGAGGGAGAGTAAGAATTCGGAAAACTCTTCAAAGTTATTGGGAGAAATTCCACTTCGATTTTCATTTCCCGTTCCTGAGTCAAGGTTTACTTGGAGAAATACTTTCTGAGACTTTCCCAGCGAGGATGCCACTTCATTTATTTTCTTGGCATGGGATTGGTTATCAAGAGAATGTATGAAATCCGCCCACCGAACTATAGAACGGATCTTGTTGCTCTGTAGATTTCCCTGAAAGTGCCAGATGG
>JALRKE010000048.1 GCA_023254845.1 Candidatus Nanopelagicaceae bacterium
ACCCAACTTGCTGGACTTCCATTCTCTGGCCCGATTGGCGGCGTTCGCGTTGCTTTGATCGATGGCCAATGGGTGGCATTCCCTAACCACAGCGATCTAGAGCGCGCCGTATTCGATATGGTCGTAGCTGGACGAATTGCTGGCGATGATGTTGCGATTATGATGGTGGAAGCCGAAGCAACCACAAAGACAATTTCTCTCGTGGCTGGAGGCGCTGGCGCCCCAACTGAAGAGATTGTCGGAGCGGGCCTTGAAGCCTCAAAGCCATTCATCCGAATTCTCTGTGAAGCGCAAATGGAGTTAGCGAAAGTTGCCGCAAAGCCAACTGCTGAATTCCCAGTCTTCCTTGATTATCAAGAAGATGCTTTTACCGCGGTTGAAAAAGCTGCTAAAGATCGCCTTGCAAAAGCTTTGACTATCTCTGGAAAGCAAGAGCGCGAAACCGAACTTGATGCGATTTCTGAAGATATAAAGGCAAGCCTCGCTGAAACATTTGAGGGTCGCGAGAAAGAGATTTCTGCATCCCTCCGCTCACTCACCAAGAAATTGGTCCGTCAACGTGTACTTCGTGACAAGATCCGCATCGACGGACGCGGTCTAAAGGACATTCGTCCACTCACCGCGGAAGTTGAAGTGATTCCTAGAGTCCATGGCTCGGCGATATTCGAGCGTGGTGAGACCCAGATCCTTGGCGTCACAACTTTGAACATGCTAAAGATGGAGCAACAGCTCGATACTTTGAACCCAGAAGATCACAAGCGTTATATGCATAACTACAACTTCCCGCCTTACTCAACGGGTGAGACTGGTCGAGTTGGTTCACCTAAGCGCCGCGAAATCGGCCATGGCGCACTTGCAGAACGCGCTCTTCTACCTGTTCTTCCAACTCGTGAAGAGTTTCCTTATGCGATTCGCCAAGTTTCCGAAGCGCTTGGCTCAAACGGTTCCACCTCAATGGGTTCTGTCTGCGCCTCAACGCTCTCACTCTTGAATGCTGGTGTTCCACTAAAGGCGCCGGTTGCTGGTATCGCTATGGGTCTTATCTCTGATGAAGTAGATGGAAAGACCGAATACGTTGCGCTAACAGACATTCTCGGAGCTGAAGATGCTTTTGGCGATATGGATTTCAAAGTTGCCGGAACAAAGGAATTTGTAACCGCGCTACAGCTTGATACAAAACTCGATGGAATCCCAGCAAGCGTTCTTGCTAGCGCCCTGCTTCAAGCGAAGGAAGCTCGACTAGCGATTCTTAACGTCATGAACGAGGCAATCGATCGCCCAGACGATATGAATCCGCTTGCACCACGCATCATGAGCATCAAGATTCCAGTCGATCAAATCGGCGCAGTTATTGGCCCTAAGGGCAAGGTCATCAACCAGATTCAAGATGAGACTGGCGCGGAGATCACAATCGAAGATGATGGAACCATCTATATCGGCGCCACAAATGGCACTGCCGCAGATGCCGCTAAGGCCCAGATCATCGCGATTGCTGATCCGAAACTCCCTGAAGTCGGCGAGCGCTACAACGGAACCGTTGTGAAACTTGCTGCCTTCGGCGCATTCGTAAATCTTCTACCGGGTAAAGATGGCTTGCTCCACGTCTCGCAAATACGCAAGATGCATGGTGGAAAGCGAATCGAGAACCTTGAAGATGTCATGAAAGTCGGAGATAAAGTCCATGTTGAGATCGGGGAAATTGATCCAAAGGGCAAGCTATCTCTAGTGCCTGTACTTGAAGAGACCGCAAGCGAGTAGTTCCAAGTTATGACTCTGCGCAAGACCGTTCATCCGAGCGGCTTGCGCATTGTTACTGAAGAAATCCCGAACGTTCGAAGCGCTGCCTTTGGTATCTGGGTCAATGTTGGATCTCGAGATGAATCCCCAAGAGTTGCCGGAGCATCGCACTTTCTAGAGCACTTACTCTTTAAGGGCACCAAAACTCGTACTGCCCTTGAAATTTCATCCGCTATCGAAGCAGTAGGTGGCGAGATGAATGCTTTCACTTCGAAGGAATACACTTGTTTTTATGCTCGGGTAATTGATACGGATCTACCTCTTGCGATTGATGTTATTGCTGACTTGATTACTTCATCGCTGGGTCGTCCAGAAGATGTTGAATCAGAACGTAAAGTCGTGCTAGAAGAAATTTCAATGCGCGATGATGATCCATCTGATTTAGTGCACGACTTATTCGCTGAAACATTCTTTGGTGATACTCCAGTCGGAAGGCCGATCCTCGGTACAGTCGAATCCATAACTGAGATCTCCCGAAATTCCGTCTTTAACTACTACAAGAAGAAATACTTGCCACAAGACATCGTCGTTTCAGTAGCTGGGAATATCAAGCACCAGAAAGTCATCGATCAAGTCCTAAAGGCGATGTCGAAAGATGAGTTTTTAGGGAGCGATAAGTACCCGGCCAATATGCGTGCCTCGACTCCGATAAGGAGAAAAGGGGAGCAGGTCGGACTTATTTATCGCAAAACCGAACAAGCTCACTTATTCCTTGGCGTTGATGGAGTAGCTCGTGATGACGAGCGACGTTTTGCAATGAGCGTTCTCTCGGCTGCGCTAGGTGGTGGAATGTCATCAAGACTTTTCCAAGAGGTGCGTGAGAAACGTGGTCTTGCATACTCGGTTTACTCCTACGCACAACAATTCGCCGGCACTGGGATGCTTGGGTTTTATGCTGGCTGCACACCGAAGAAAGCGACTGAGGTAATAAGAATTATCCGCGAGGTTCTCAACGATGTTGCCGTTAATGGCTTGACTCACGAAGAGTTGTTACGAGCCCAAGGCGCTGTTAAGGGAACGTTAGTTCTAAGCCAAGAAGATACCGGTTCCCGGATGAGTCGAATTGGCAAGAGCGAACTAGTTCACGGTGAGGTTCTCGGCTTTAATGAGATTCTAAACTCAATCTCAGCCGTGAGTTCAAGCGCAATTAGAGAACTGGCTGGCGAGTTCCTAGCGAAGAGCCCTACTCTTGCCATAGTTGGACCGTTCAATAAGGAGTCGGTTTTCGAGAAAGTGATGGCGTAATGGCTTTACGAGTAGGAGTTCTTGGAGCTAAGGGGCACATGGGGCGTGAAGTGTGTAAAGCAGTCAACGCGACAGAAGACCTTGATCTGGTTGCGGAAATTGATTTAGGCGATTCTATCGACTCTCTTAAGAGCAATATGGTTGATGTTGTTGTCGACTTTACAAATCCAGAATCGGTCATGGCAAATTTGAAATTTGCAATAGAAAATGACATACATGCAGTAGTTGGGACATCTGGATTTGATAAGAACATGATTGACACCTTAAGAAGCTTATTAACCACTCATCCAAAAGTAGGAGTCTTAGTGGCTCCAAATTTTGGCCTTGGTGCTGTCTTGATGATGCAGTTTGCGGCCACAACTGCGCGCTATTTTGAATCCGTAGAAATAATTGAGTTACATCATCCTGAGAAATTAGATGCACCAAGTGGTACGGCAATTCGCACTGCAGAATTGATCAATGAAGCGCGAAACAAAGAATTATTTGGAGCCATGCCTGACAAAACAGTCAAAGCACTTGACGGGGCTCGTGGCGCAAAAATTGGAAGTGTTCCGATTCACTCTGTGCGGCTAAGTGGTTTAGTTGCGCATCAGGAAGTACTATTTGGTGCAGGTGGAGAGACTCTCACTATCCGTCATGACTCATTTGATCGCTCCGCATTTATGCCCGGAGTTTTGGTTGGTATAAGAGAAGTGGTCCGCAATCCCGGATTGACTGTTGGTTTGGAGAATTATCTCAAACTTGGAAAGGAGTAATCATGGCTGAGATAACTATGTATGGAGCTGACTGGTGTGGAGATTGTCGCCGCTCCAAGAGATTCCTTGATTCAAATAGCGTTGCATATAACTACATCGATGTAGAGACTGATACCAGCGCCGCGGATAAAGTAATTGAAATCAACGGCGGCATGCGCTCCATCCCAGTAATTCTCTTTCCAGATGGAACGCACCTCACCGAACCTTCTGATAACGCGCTTAAGGAGAAGTTAGAAGCCTTGAAGCTTCTCTAATTTTTTTAAACAAAGTGGTACACCATCGCTGAACTAAGCGCGGCTGAAACCATCATTACGGGGAAGGAAACTCGCATTTTGAGTGCTATCGCTGCAACCAAAACTCCAATTAGGCGATGATCAACGATAACTTTAGATTCTATTGTGAGCGTTTGAACAGCGACTAGGGCGCTTAACAGCACTATTGGAATAAAGGTATTCACTCGTTGAATTCGTGGGTTATTTAGGGTTGATTCAGGAAGCGAATACCCCAGGATTTTCAAGAGGTAACAAATCGCGCTTGCGCCTAAAGTGGCAATCCAAAGATCGTTCATTCTGACTTCCAGCCAATCACGAGGGCGATAAGAACTGTTGCGATTATTGGAAGTCCAGCGCCAAGAAATGGCGTAATTGTTATCGCTAATAGAGCGGAAAGGAGCGCCGCAATTCGAGCCTTTCTGTTTACCAATCTTGGCCAAACTAATCCTAAGAAAGCCGCTGGAACAGCCGCATCAAGTCCCCAACTCGAAGGATCCCCAATGGAGTTAGCGCCGAGTGCGCCAATGAAGGTAAATAGATTCCAGAAGATGAAAACACCAATTCCGGTAGCAAAGAATCCATAGCGCATAGCATCGTCACCGCGACTCTCCTGAGAGAGCGCTACGCCAGTTGATTCATCTATCGTTATCTGTGCACCCAAAAATCTTCTCAACCCCGCCAGTTTCAATATTGGCGCCATTCTCATTCCATATAATCCATTTCGGATTCCAAGGAGAGCGCCCGTTGCGATAGCGCTAAATGGAGTTCCACCGCCGGCCATAACTCCAACTACTGCAAATTGTGAAGCGCCTGAAAAAAGGAGTAGTGAGAGCGCACAGGCTTGCAGAACCGAAAATCCACCGGCAACGGCGGCTGCGCCAAATGCTGCCCCATAGCTACCAACTGGAATGGCCACGCTTAGTGAGTCGCGTAACACGGTGCGGCGTTCGAATGACACGCAACTATTTTGCCCCATCAATCGTGCGCCGGATACCGCAGCGCAGATAGGGTCGCGCTCGTGAGTGAGACTCAGAACTATCCAGATATCGTATTTCGAGATGACGTAACGGTAGAACTCGTTAAATCGAGTGCAAATGATGCCGATGTTATCTGGGCAGCGCGCGTCTCAACGGCTGGCGAGCAATCACTTGAAGAGATAAATGAAGATCCGAGTAGATCGGCTGGATTAATAAATTACTTGGCAAGAGAGCGGCACGGGTCGCCTTTCGAGCACACCTCAATGACTTTCTTCATCAGCGCACCAATATTTGTCTTTAGAGAATTTATGCGCCACCGGATCGCTTCATATAACGAAGAGAGCGGACGCTATAGAGAATTAAAGCCGGTCTTCTATATCCCAAATAAAGAGCGGAAATTAGTTCAAACGGGAAAGACTGGCCACTATGTCTTTGTTGATGGAACTGATGAGCAATTCAAAGTCACTGTTGAAGCGATGAAGGACACTTACATCCTTGCCTACCAGAATTACAAGAAAATGCTCGATGTGGGCGTTGCTCGCGAAGTTGCGCGCGCCGTACTTCCAGTCGCCCTGTACTCATCGATGTATGTAACGATGAATGCGCGTGCTCTGATGAATTTCCTATCGCTTCGGACAAGTCGCGAAGGGTCGCATTTCCCAAGTTATCCGCAGCGCGAAATTGAGATGGTCGCAGAGAAAATGGAAGCGCATTTCGCTCGCCTCATGCCCATTACCTACGCGGCATTTGAGAAGTCAGGGCGTGTAGCACCGTAGTAGCCTTAGGCCATGTCGCTACCGACGCCCTTTGGCCGCCTTCTTACGGCGATGGTCACTCCTTTTAAAGATGACTTAACCATCGATTGGGCCGGCGTAGAGAAATTAGCATCACACCTACAGAGCGTTGGCCATGATGGAATTGTCGTAAACGGAACGACCGGTGAGGCTCCAACCACGAGTGATGAAGAGAAGTTAGAGATCATCAAAGTCGTAAAACGAGCTACTGGCGGAAAAGTAAAGGTCGTTGCCGGCGCAGGCAATAATGAAACTTCTCATTCGATTGAACAAGCTGAGATGGCGGCGAGGGCCGGTGCTGACGGGTTGCTTGTTGTCACTCCTTATTACAACAAACCGCCTCAAGCAGGAATCGAATCGCACTTTCGGGCGATGGCCGATGCCACTGATGTACCGGTGATGATGTATGACATTCCGGGAAGAACTGGAGTTCCCATTGAACCGGACACAATCTGCCGCTTAGCGGAGCATAAAAACATTGTTGCGCTCAAAGATGCAAAGGGCGATGTGGCTTCGACATCTTGGGTAATCAAGCGCTCTGGAATCCCCGTTTATTCAGGTGATGACATTTTGAATCTTCCGTTGCTATCAGTTGGTGCGGTGGGATTTGTTTCAGTTTGTGGCCATACGGTTGGCGCAAGGCTGCGCGAGATGCTTGACGCCTGGTTTG
>JALRKE010000049.1 GCA_023254845.1 Candidatus Nanopelagicaceae bacterium
AGGAAGTTTGAGAAACGTGAGCCGATATGAAGTTGGCGGGTAATGTCGCTTCGCCAATAACGGATGCCTGATTTCAGCTTTGGCGCAGCTTTTCGAGTTTGGATTTGTAGTTCAGAAATTTTGGAGCTCGATGATTTTGACATGGCGGCAATGATGCGTCCCGCTTACCAATGCTTCTATGAATATTGATCAGGGCTGTGCAGAGATGCGCGGTGAGTACTTGGGGGGATCTGCTGATGTGAGGTGAGACGAGTGATCTGGACTTGCCGGATAATGAGAAACGGGGCGCCGCAGCGCCCCGCCCCCATACTTCTTATGGGTTCTTAGGCTTTACCCAAAATGCGATTGACCGTGGTGCCGCACACAGGGCACTTGCCCTTCGCCATACGACGACCAGAGTCAGAAACGTTCACAATTCCTTCGAACTGACGCTTCTCCTTGCACTTCACGCAGTAGGCCTCACCCTTATATGTTTCAGCCATTATTTCCTCCGATCCTCACAGGTTCTTCTGCCTGCGAATGCCCTCACCATACCCCCGCGCCACGCTTAAACCCTCGCAATTCACGCTCAGGCGGGGCGTTTCCTTCCACCACCACGCTCAATTTGGGAAGATTCCGGGATATTTGGGCAGATCAGGTGAGGTTTTGCCCGAATCGCCCGACTTTTGAGGATTAGACGCTAACCCCGCGTTCCTGCCTCATAGCCATCGAGGTAGGCGTTCGCCAGCTCGCTCCGCTCAAACCTTGCGAGAAGCGCTTCGAATTCGCCCCCATGGTCAGGAATCTCAAGATGGATTAACTCGTGGACCAGTAGGTAGTCAACTACGTATGCAGGAGCGCCGTTGAGTCGATCTGAGATACGGATTGTTCGATCCAGGGTTGTGCATGAACCCCATCGCTCATTCATATTCCGCCAAACCACGCTCACCGGCCGGACCCGAAACTCGGGAAGGTATTGATTTAAGAGTTCTATGGCGCGATCAAAGAGCGCTTCATCGCTCATCTTCTCGCGCGCTTCCCGAGAGAGAATCTTCTCGACCATTTCTGGTATGACCTCTCGAATCTTTGAGTTAGGCAGTCGCGCAGGGACTTGGATAACTATCGCGCCATGTTCACGGTAAGCGCTAATGGACCTACGCCGCCTTGAGCTCTTAATAACTCGAACCTCGGCTCCACCTGCAATCTCGGTAGGAGGAATCCTTACCTCGCTAGTTGGTTTAGAAGCTTGGGCGCGCACGGCCGGGAGGTTAGCCTCGAAGATCTCTTCTTGAATGAAGTTATCCACACACCCGCCTCACCGTAAGTAATTTAAGAGTATCAATCTCTGCAGGAGAGTTGCCTTCATGCTCGCCGATGTCGTACTTTGCGCGTACGAAGTCCTCGGATAACCGTTCAGTATCTGCAAGGGGAAGGCAGATAATGAATTGTGCGCCCGGGGACTTCGCTTTTATCTCTTTATTATTCTTTGTACCAAATTCCTTGCGCCAAATTCCTTGCGCCAAAAGGAGCGCTAATCGTTAGAGGAAAATAACTAGATCAAGCCAGATAGATCATCAGGCACGGTCCGGCTCTTCAGGAAACTTTCAGCATCGCCCAATTGATCTGCACGGGGAAGCAAGAATGACTCATCCCAAATTTCATCTCGGCTCTTCACATCTTTTAGCTCAACGATCTTCTCCCAGAATGTAATCGCCTCTCTTGTTCGACGAGGGGAGACTTCCAATCCAACGAGCGTTGCAAAGAGCTCCTGGGTTGGTGATTTGGTGGCGCGGCGACGCTGTTGCGTCTCACGAAGTTGAATCAGTGAGGGCAGGCGATTCTTTGCAGCAAGAGTCACAACTGAGTCGATCCAGCCATCGATTAGCGCTAGAACTGTCTCAAGATTTTCTAACGCAGCCTTCTGAGTAGGAGTCTCTTCCGGCGTGAACATTCCACCAGAGAGGGCAAGCGTTAGCGATTCTGGATTAGCTGGATCTAATTCACCTGAGCTCATCGCTTCTTGAGCTTGTTCAGTAATCGCAGTTATATCTACGCGAATCCCCTTACCGTAAGAAGCGATTGCGTTCTTTATATATTCGCGGAGCCAGGGAGCGCTTGTAAATAGCCGAGCCGCAGCCAACTCCCTTAGCGCTAGATAAATGCGAACTTCACCTTCGTCGATTCCTAATCCTGAGCCCCAATTCGCCGCGTTCTGCGGGATGAGAGCTGGGCGAATCTCTTTAGTGAGAGGAAGCGCAACATCATTTGCGCCAGTCACAGTTGTGGAGAGATTTCCGATGGTCTGGCCAAGTTGGGTGCTGATTAGCGAACTCATAAACGTTCCCATGATTGTTGCAAGGAGTGATTGGGGAATCTGCGCTCCGGAAAGATTCATGCCAGATAGATTCATGCCAGATAGATTCACACCTAACTGATCCATCGAAATTCCATTTTCACCGAGATTATCTTTTAACATCCCGGCCATCGCATCGCTCATGCCCTCAACCAGCGGGCGAGCAATATCTTCCCAACCATTTAAAGTCGAATCAATCCAATCTCTCCTACTTAACGCAGAGTTATCGCCCATTGGAAGGGGCGGGAAGACCGTTGCCTCATTTAGCCATAAATCTGCGATATTCATCGCCTCTTGGATTGCTGTTAAGTCTGAAATCGAGACTGGAAGTTCGCCATGGGCAGAGAGAAATTTCTTTGAGATATCCCTGATCAATTCGCGAGAGAGTGACGCTGGAGACTTCTGTCCGGAGAGAGCGGACATTAAACCTTGGAGATTAAGTCCCATAGATGAGAATTGCTGAAAGATTTCACCAAAGTTCCCAAAGGGATTTGGGTTCTGATTTGGATTTTGGTTTGGATCAATCGGTTCATCAGGCGGGGTAAAACCGAAGCCAGCCATTGATTCCCTCCCTATGAGATTCCTTACAAGAGCCTAATTAGATAACTCTTGAGAGAAACTTGATGTAGCAGGTCAAACCACGAATGTAGCGAAATTCTTCCCGCGAGGCAGAAGACCTTCCGCTGACCTAGGCTTAGGAGATGCTTAGTTTCACCTCCAGCCTTGCCGCGCTCACGCCACTCTTAGGGATCGACCTTCATCTCGCGGCTGAGAACTCAAACGCTCCGCTATCTGCGCTGGTCTGGTGGATCATCCCCATTATTGCGCTAACTGGAGGCCTCGCTTACGCATATTGGGTTACTCGCTTGAAGAGTAAGTTTGAAAATCAAACCGAACGTTCTGTAGGTCGATTTAAAAAGTTTCAGGATTCTTTCGAGAATCCAGAGGGAAATGCAGAGACAGATGCCGAGGCAGATGCAGAGAGAGATGCAGGGGCAGATGCAGAGAAGTATGGAGCGAAAGATAACTAGATGTTCAATTCAATCTCGCCACTTCGATACCGGTGGTCATTTCCCACAAAGTTTTTCTTCTTTCTTTTAACAATTGCAACTCTCGCTGCTCCAATTCCGTTTGTTTTTTTTAAGCCCGGTGTCCCAGATAACGTAATGGGAAGTTTGATAGAGATAAAGGATGCAAAGAGTTATGAAGCCAACGGGGAGCTGTACATAACTTCAATCTTGGTAACGAACCCAAATTCTCCGGTATTTGGCGCCGAGACCATTTACAACTGGGCGATCGGACCGCACGTGGTTTTACCGCGTGAGGCTGTCTATCCGCCAACAATTGAGGGCAAGGCAATAGAGAAAGATTCGCGCGCGGAGATGGCTACGTCAAAATTGACTGCATCGGCAGCTGCGTTGAGCTATCTCGGTTATCAATTTGAAGAGATTTATTTCGTAAGCCAAGTAAGAGACTATTCAGATGCTAAGGGAAAGTTGGAACCAGGAGATCGAATTCTCATTGTCGATGGCGATACCATCAATGAGATCGAAGCGATACGAAGTGCTTATTCTGAGAAGAAAATCGGAGATGTAATCGAGATAAAAGTTGATCGGGAGTTAAATGGCGAAACCCGCACCTTCGTAGAAAAAGTTCGATTAGTTTCAAATCAAGAACCTGGCGCAGATCCCCAGCGCCCTGCGATAGGAATCCTCGTTGGAACAACTGCGAAATTTCCGGTTGACATCGAATTCAATATCCGGGGAGTTGGAGGACCGAGCGCAGGTTTGATCTTTGCAGTTGGTGTTGTGGAGAAGTTGGCACCTGAGGATTTGCTTAGAGGTCGTAAAATTGCCGGAACGGGAACCATTTCTCCTAACGGCCGGGTCGGAGCAATTGGTGGCATTGAAGAGAAGATGATTGGAGCTTCCCGAAAAGGTGCGACAATCTTTCTTGCGCCTCGGGAGAACTGCCCCGACATAAAGCACATCCCAAAGGGTTTAAAAGTAATCCCGGTCTCAACATTGAGCGAGGCGATTGCCGCGCTTCGGGCGCCGGATGACTTCAGATTTCCTACCTGCTAACTCTTAGATAACCTCGCCCCATGGCATTCGGCGATAATCCAGATAATCCCTTCCGTAATTTGAACTTTCCGAGACGAACTCCCGGTGAGAAACGCAAGATCGGCGCCCTTCCGCTAACGATCATCATCCTCACTGCGATTGCTGTAATCCTTGTTTCGCTCAGTGGTTTCTATGTCGACTATCTATGGTTCCGCTCCGTTGATTACAGTGAGGTTTGGACAAAGCTCCTTACAACTAGAGCTGCGCTATTTGCGATCTTCGGATTACTTACTTCATTAACTATCGTCACCAATATTCTTATCGCTTATAAGCGCCGTCCGATTTACGTTCCGCTTACTGTTGAAGCCGATAACCTCGAGCGTTATCGCGCCCAGATCGAGCCAATCAAACGCGCAGCAATAATCGGCATCGCCTTGGCTATCTTCTATTTTGCCGGAACGGCCGGCGCACGTTTCTGGGAAGCCTGGATGCTCTACCGAAACGCAACGCCCTTTGGAGTTTTGGATCCACAGTTCGGACGTGATGTCTCATTCTTTATGTTCACCCTTCCTTTCTGGCAATCACTAGTCGGTTGGGGAATCTCTACTCTTATTCTGGCAACTATCGCTGCCGGAATTGTTCACTACATCTACGGTGGAATTCGTCCTCAGGTGCGTGAAGATCGCACCACCGTTACCGCTCGAGTGCAAATCTCGATCTTGCTTGGTCTGATTGTCGCGCTAAAGGCCATTGCTTATTGGTTTGATCGGTTTGCGCTTGCGACATCAGATGAGGGAATCATTACTGGTCTTACCTTCACCGATGTAAACGCAGTCCTTCCAGCCAAATCAATCCTTGCTGGAATCGCAGTTATCTGTTCATTGCTTTTCTTTGCAAATATCTTCCGACGTTCTTGGGTACTCCCTGCCGCCGGGACTGCTTTGCTTGGACTTTCATCGTTCCTAGTTGCGGGCGTTTATCCCGCCCTTATCCAACAGTTCCAAGTTAAACCAACTGAGTCATCAAAGGAAGCTCCCTTCATCCAACGTAATATTGAAGCGACGCGCATTGCATATGGACTAGATAAAGTTGAAATTCGCGATTACCAAGCAACTATTGACACCAGCGCCGGTCAGCTCGCTGATGATCAGTCAACTATTGCAAACATCCGATTGATGGACCCAAATGTTCTCTCTTCAACTTTCCGCCAACTACAACAGATTCGTCCTTACTATGCATTTAATGAGTCGCTAGATATAGATCGTTATAAGCTAGATGGTCAGACTCGTGACATGGTTGTCTCAGTTCGTGAGTTGAATATCGAAGGTAATCCAAATAGAAATTGGATTAACGATCACCTTGTTTATACCCATGGCTTCGGATTTGTTGGTGCTTATGGCAATACCCAAGATGTAGATGGAAAGCCGATCTTCTCAAGTGGCGATATTCCTTCAAAGGGCGTACTCGGCGATTACCAACCCCGTATCTATTTTGGCGAGAATAATCCGGATTACTCAATTATCGGAGCGCCCAAAGGGGGCGAGCCAGTTGAATTTGATTATCCAGATGATGGATCACCAAATGGTCAGAAGCTATATACCTATACAGGTAAAGGGGGCGTGCCAATGGGCTCGCTCTTCTCCAGGTTGCTCTTTGCAATTCATTACCAAGAACAGCGGATCCTTCTAACTGATCTCATCAATGATGAATCGCGAATCATCTACAATCGCGTTCCTAGAGAGCGGGTAGCGAAGGTCGCTCCTTGGATGAAGATAGATGGCGATCCTTATCCAGCCATTGTTGATAATCGAATTGTCTGGATGATCGATGGCTATACAACTAGCTCGGGTTATCCATATTCACGAGTTGTCGATATCTCCGGCGCAACTACTGATGCCTTGAATATCAATAACAACCCACTTACTGCTGTTCCAAATTCCACAATCAACTACATCCGTAACTCAGTCAAGGCGACTGTTGATGCCTATGACGGAACGGTCACTCTCTATGCGTGGGACGAGAAAGATCCAGTCCTTCAGACTTGGATGAAAGCATTCCCGGGAACTGTAAAGCCTAAGTCTGAGATGA
>JALRKE010000004.1 GCA_023254845.1 Candidatus Nanopelagicaceae bacterium
CCACAGAAAAGTAGTTCGAATCCATTTGCCATTACAGCGCGCACATATGCCTGGGCACCGCAACGATCACAACGATCTAATGCGTTGAGGGGAGTGGAATCGAGAACTACGTTTTCAGTCATCTGCCTACCTCTCTATGGTTTAAGAATCTGTGCAGGGGAACATCAAACCATCTCGGGTTTATTCCCCGCAGGCTGAAATAGATTTTTCTTCGCCTCGGGAGTGTCATTTCCCACCTTTATTGACAAATTCACAGTGTTTTCGGCGCGTAATCCCGATATGTGGAATAGCGCTGGATACCCTTCGCCGTCGTGGCAGATAAAGATACGCGCTCAGTCGAGAGCACATATACCGCTAAAGATCTCTCCGTTTTGGAAGGTCTTGATGCTGTTCGTAAGCGTCCCGGTATGTATATCGGGTCGACTGATGGTCGCGGCCTCATGCATTGCTTGTGGGAAATTATCGATAACGCAGTAGATGAAGCGCTCGCTGGACATTGCAAGAAAATCATTATCAATCTTGAGAAAGATGGATCCATTGAGGTCCATGATGATGGCCGCGGAATCCCAGTAGATAAAGAGCCTAAGACTGGTTTGACCGGCGTAGAAGTTGTTATGACTAAATTGCATGCGGGTGGAAAATTTGGTGGCGGTTCATACGCTGCCACAGGCGGATTGCATGGAGTTGGAGCTTCAGTCGTTAATGCTCTCGCATCTCGCCTTGATGTAGAGGTTGATCGTGACGGGAAGATTTATTGGATGTCATTTAAGCGGGGCGTCGCAGGTGTCTTTGATGGCGATGGCCCAGGAGCATCATTCGAGCCACAATCTGGACTTCGCACAATTGGAAAAGTCTCTTCTAAGATAACTGGAACTCGCGTTAAGTGGTGGGCGGACAAGCAGATCTTTATAAAAGATTCGCAATACGATATTGAAGATATTTATACCCGCGCTCGTCAGACTTCGTATCTCGTTCCAGGTTTAACGCTAGAAGTTAATGACAATCGCACTAAAGAGAAGAAGAGCGAGACCTTCTTCCATAAAGGCGGAATCTCCGAATACTGTAACTTCATCCAGAGCGATGCTCCAGTAGGAGATGTAATAAGACTTATCGGCAAAGGGCATTACCAAGAAACAGTCCCCGTCCTTGACGAGAAGGGCCACCTTGAGCCGCAAGAAGTAGAACGGGATATGGATGTTGATATCGCCGTTAAGTGGGGAAATGGCTACGAGAGCAATATCCGCTCCTTCGTGAACATCATTGCCACCCCTAAAGGGGGAACGCATGTCCAAGGCTTTGAGCGCGCTCTAACCAAGTCATTCAATGAGTTTCTCCGCTCAACGGGAACTCTAAAGAAGAATGAACCAGATGTGATCAAAGATGACATCTTGGAAGGAATCACTGCGGTAGTAACCGTACGGATGCAAGAACCACAATTTGAGGGCCAAACTAAAGAAGTTCTTGGAACGCCAGCTGTGACAAAGATTGTCCAGCAAGTTGTTACCGATGAATTGAAGCGATTCTTTACGACCACAAAGAGGATCGATAAGGCAAACGGTCGATTGATTCTTGAAAAAGTGGCCAACGCAGCTCGCACTCGTATCTCCACCCGCACCCATAAAGATCTACAGCGCCGCAAGAATGCGCTAGAGAGCTCAGCCCTCCCTGCGAAATTATCTGATTGCCGCTCGGAAGATGTTTCGCGTACGGAGTTATTTGTGGTTGAGGGCGAATCTGCATTAGGAACAACTAAAGCGGCGCGAAACTCAGAGTTCCAAGCAATCTTGCCGCTGCGCGGAAAGATTTTAAATGTCCAGAAAGCATCGCTCTCCCAGATGTTGGATAACGCTGAGTGCGCGGCAATCATCCAAGTTATAGGAGCCGGCTCTGGAAAGTCATTTAGCCTTGAAGATGTACGTTACGGCCGAATCATCTTGATGTCAGATGCTGATGTTGACGGTGCACATATCCGTTGCCTACTTCTTACCTTGATTTATAGATATATGCAGCCGTTGATTGAAGATGGTCGAGTATTCGCTGCGATTCCACCGCTACACCGGATTGAAGTGATGGGCTCTGGTGGCAAGAAGGGCGAAGTTCATTACACATACTCAGATGATGAGATGAAGAAGTTGTTGGCAGATCTAAAGAAGCAAGGTAAGAAGTGGCGTGAGCCGATCCAACGTTACAAAGGCTTGGGCGAGATGGATGCCGATCAGCTCCGAGAGACCACCATGGACCCGGATCATCGCACGCTCCGCCGAATCACCATTAAAGATGGCGCAGATGCTGAGAAGATCTTTGAATTATTGATGGGTAACGAGGTAGCGCCACGAAAAGAATTTATCTCCGCTGCTGATATCGATAGAGAGCGGATTGACGCCTAAGACTTAGGCTTTTTAGGCAATTATTGTGCGACGTGGAGTCGCAAACTTCTTAGCAACTTCACCTAACTCTTCCGAAACCTTGGTCCGGAGCGCAGCCTCATTCTTGAGAAGTGCTGTTAATGCGGAGATCTCACTCTTCAAGGATTTCTGTTCTGTATCTAACTCAATCTTCGACATCTTTGTGAGTCTGCGTAGCGGCATATCCAAGATGTGAGTTGCTTGCTCGTCGCTTAACTTAAAGGTCTTCATCAAGGTCGTCTTAGCTTCAGAAGCATCTTCGCTACCACGGACAATCTTTACAACTTTATCGATATCAACGATAGCCTTTAGAAGACCCTCTACAAGGGTCAACCGTGCCGAAGCTTTCTCTTTCCGAAAGTTCGATCGGCGTGTGACAACCTCAATTCGATGGTCAACGAATACTTGAAGTAATTCTTTAAGTCCAAGAGTCTTAGGTTTGCCATTTACTAGGGCAACTGCATTAATCGAGAATGCATCCTCTAGAGGAGTTAACTTATAGAGGTTTTCGAGAACTTGTTCTGGCTCAAAGCCATTTTTTATCTCAATTACGACTCGTGTGCCATTCTGCCCATCTGTTAGATCGACGATGTCAGATATCCCCTGAATCTTCTTGCTTCGAACAAGATCGCTTATCCGCTCCACAACTTTCTCAGGGCCGATGTTGTAAGGCAGTTCTGTGATTGTTATTCCCTGCTTGCGCGAAGTGACTTTTCCAATCTCAACTTTCGCTCTAACCTTAAAGGCGCCTTTGCCGGACTGGTATGCCTCTAGCACTCCCTCTTTTCCGATAAGAGTCCCACCAGTGGGGAAGTCAGGGCCGGGAACTAACTTCATTAATTGCTTAACCGTTGCACCTGGATTTTCAATTAGATGTTGAGCAGCGGTAATTACTTCACCCAGATTATGAGGCGCCATATTTGTGGCCATACCGACTGCGATTCCGGTTGCGCCATTGACCAAGAGATTTGGATATGCGGCAGGAAGTACAAGGGGCTCCATGATCTGGCCGTCGTAATTTGCGCCGAAGTCAACGGTGTTTTCATCGACTTCATCGACCATCATCTGTGAGGCTGATGCAAGGCGCGCCTCGGTGTAACGCATCGCCGCAGGGCCGGCATCAAGCGAACCGAAATTTCCATGGCCATCAACAAGTGGCAATCTCATCGAGAAGGCTTGTGCCATACGAACTAGCGCGTCATAAATGGCGCCATCACCATGCGGATGCAACTTACCCATCACTTCACCAACTACTCGCGCACTCTTTACATGACCGCGGTCGGGGCGAAGGCCCATCTCGGACATCTGGTGGAGGATGCGACGTTGGACTGGTTTTAATCCATCGCGCGCATCAGGTAGAGCGCGGGAGTAAATAACTGAGTAGGCGTATTCAAGAAATGAATCAGATAGCTCACTTGAGACATCGACATCAACTATCTTGCCGGGAAACTCACCAGGCTTTGGTCCACTCTTTGATTCGCGCTTTGCCACGGCGTGATTCTGCCAACGCCAGAGCTACTTTCTATGGATTGACTCTCGGTCTAGCGCCGATAGTTGCGACACATTGGGCGGCAACATCCAAAGCGCGAGAGATTGAGGCATCAAGATCCTTTGATTTGAGCCATGAGGCCAGAAATCCTGCGGCAAATGCATCACCTGCTCCAGTTGTGTCGATTACCTTAGTTTCTCGCGCTGGTCTAGAAATCGGTTCACCACCATTAAATTTTGCAATTGCTCCCTTTGCGCCACGTTTAATAACAATCAATGGGGCGAACTCTTTAAGTGATTGAAATTGCTCTTCCTGATTTGTGACACCCGTTATGTACTCAGCCTCAGCTTCATTCATAAATAGCCCAGCAAAACCATTGATTAACGAAATAGCTCGCTCTCTTCCGAAGGCGCTCATTGTTCCTACCGAAGCTACATCAAAGAAAATTGGAATGCATAATTCCGTTATTGCCTTAATTATTCCAAGGACACCTTCACTTGATTGAGAGTTGAAGAGGGAGTAGCCCGATAGGAAGACGCCATCAACTCCCGCTAAATCGGGTAGATCAGCGATACTTAAACCGGAGTTAGCTCCAGCATCGGGAAACATGGTTCGGTTTCCGTTTTGATCGACTAATACGACGACCGTTCCGGTCTTTGCCCCTTCAAGGGGTGGATTCTCGTGCTGCACCCCAAAGTCGGTTAGCTCTGCGTGAAAGTTAGCGCCAGAAATGTCTGCGCCAATTCGACCCGCAAAAGAAGTTGTTATATCCAGATGGGCAAGCCAAGTAGCCGTATTTGCAGCTGCTCCACCTCCATGCATTGATATTTCCGAGAGCGTGTCGCTATTAATGTTTATAGCGCTCTTCATCTGGACGATTACATCAATCATGGCATCGCCAATACAGAGAACTTTGGTCATCTTAAGAATTTGCGATTTGAGCAGCTAATTTTGAATTGCTCTTTATGATTTCAATATTGACTTTAAGTGATTCACCATCGCTATTTGCATGGAAAAACTCCAGCAGGAATGGAGTGACATCCTTGCCCGTGACGCTATTTTCACGCGTCTTGGCCAAGCCCTCTTTAAGAAGTCGTTCATGAAGTCTTGGGTCCATTGGAAGAGGTGTTGGATTCGCGACTACCAAACCCGTATTAGCTGTTCCTACCTCTTTGCGAGCCCGCCAGATAGCGCCAATTTCTGCGGCGCTCTTTGCTTCATGTTCGATTGTGTATCCACTATCAGGTAGATAAAAACCCGGGAACTTCTTAGTTCGGTAACCAATCAACGGTACCGAGAGAGTTTCCAAACGCTCCAGGGTTGCTGGGATATCGAGAATTGATTTAACGCCAGCACAAACCACGAGCACCGGGATAGTTGCAAGAGCATGGAGGTCTGCCGATTCATCCCAGCTTTCTTGTGCACCTCGGTGCACGCCGCCAAGTCCACCGGTCGCGAAGAATTCGATTCCAGCAAGGTGAGCTATATGAGATGTCGCAGCAACGGTTGTGGCAGCTGATAAACCATTTGCTGTAGCAGTTGCCAAATCTCTAATCGAAGCCTTTGTAAAGTTTTCATCATTTGCTACTCGATCAAGTTCACTTTTCTCTAGTCCAACATGTATTACGCCATCGATAATTGCGATAGTTGCTGGGGTTGCGCCTTCGCTTCTAACTATCTCTTCTACCGCAAGGGCAACTTCTAAATTCTTCGGCCGGGGTAGGCCGTGGGAGATGATGGTGGACTCCAAGGCAACAAGTGGCCGCTTTTCAGCGAGCGCAGCCCTCACTTCGCTTGAATATTGGATCATATGTCGGAAGGTTACTGGAAAGATGGGGGTGTGCCCCAAACGTTAGCGCAACTATCACAATCGCTATTTGCAACACTTGGGCTTGGGGGGACAAGAAACTCGTTAGAACTCCCTTCAAATACAGGTGCGCGTGAGTGTCTCTTACTAGTTGATGGCTTGGGCAAGAACGCGATTGATGAATTTTCCGCTAAGACTAAATACTTAAACCGCCTCGAATATAAAGAGACCTTAGTTGCCACATTTCCTTCAACGACTGCAACAAGTTTGACCTCACTTGGAACGGGGGTCTCTCCGGGAGAGCATGGCATGGTCGGCTATACGATGCGCGTTCCTCACAGTGGTTCACCGGAGCGAATCTTGAATGCTCTCAAATGGGACGAGCGAGTCGACCCGGTTATCTGGCAATCTCAACCGACCCTCTTTGAAAGGGCAAATCAAGCCGGAATTCGTACTTCGCATGTAGCTGGTAAACGTTATGCCGAGACTGGATTTACCAGGGCAGCTCTTCGCGGCGGAATTTATCTTGGCGCAAATAGCAATGAAGAACTCACTACCGCAGCCTCCGAAGCCCTTAAGGCTCCTAATTCATTTGCCTATCTCTACTTAAATGATGTTGACGATGCCTCTCATAGTTCCGGTTTTGGTTCAGAGAAGTTTCTTGCCGCCCTCGAAAGGGTTGACCAGCTGATTGGGGAGCTGCTTGAGCGACTCCCGAAAGGCACTCGTCTCTGGGTTACATCAGATCACGGAATGATTAATCGAAAGGACTTTATTGTCGTTGGAAAAGGGAATGACCTTCTTAGAGATGTAAAGCTAATGGCAGGAGAGCCGCGAGTTAGATACCTATACGTAGACGAAGAGAATATTGCGCAAGTAAAGCGTCGATGGGAGGAGCATTTAGGAGATCGGGTGGAAGTCCTTTACCGAAGCGAGGCAATTTCTGCTGGATTATTTGGAGCCCAAGTTCTAGATCATGTAAGAGATCGAATCGGTGACTTAATAGTCATCGCCAAAGGCGAATTGATTCTTGTGGAAATTGATCGTGAGCCACAACAGTGCGCAATGGTGGGTCATCATGGGGGAACTACAAAGGCAGAAGTTGAGATTCCGTTACTTACTTACGCCCTTTAAGACTCGTCTTCGCCATCTTTTTTCTTACTTCTTCCAAACATGATGTCATCCCATGATGGGATAGAGATTCGACGCGTTACGCCATCTTTCTTTGCATCGGTAGGAATGTCAGTTACTGATGGCGCATCATCTGAAGAAGGATCAGTTCTAACAGCTACGAGGCGCGGAGGTTGGGGCGAATCTCCTTCGGCCGGAAAGAGGACGCCATGGTCGCTCATTCGATCCTGTTTAGTTGGATGTTTAGAGATCTCCTCGCCACAAATCCATTTTGCTCCGTCGTCTTGGGAGATAAAAGTCCGTTTGTTTAGATCAAAGCTCCAAGTTGCCTCACGGTTTCCATCTGAGGATGGATAGCTGAGAACTAGGTGCCAACTTCCATTATCGAGTCTCCAGGTATTCCAAGAGATTTGATTCATATTTACGCCACGTGGCGCAAGACGTTGAACAACTAATTCACGAAGTGGAAGCGAAGTTCCTTTAGGTGAAGATTTTTCTGCTTGTTCAATTACCCAGGCGCGTTCTTGCATTATTGGACTTGAGTAACGTTCAATCTTGTTCATTGACAACCCGGAAATTCGAGCAACTTCGGCAAAGCTCTCACCGGCTCTAAGTCTTGCTTGGATTTCTTTTATTGAAAATGTCGGCGCATCCTCACTTACAGCGACTAACTTTCGCTCGGTCATGGCACTCTTAAGTGAATCATCGATTCTTACGGTGAATGAATTTCCTTCACCATCAGCGAGCTCTATTCGCTCGCCATCGCTGGTGCGTCCAACAACTCGCAGTTCCGACATGAGGTAAAGGTTGCCATACCTTCGCGCTCAAACAGTGGAAATCACGATGGAATTTCGCTCACTTTCACGCGCCATTGTTTCCAGAAAGGGAAAATGGATAGCGCAGATAGGCCCATGCAAAGAAGTGGGATTACGAAAGCGACAGAAACCCCTTGATTGTCAATGATGTAACCAGTGATAGCCGGTGGTAGGGCGCCGCCAAGATTTAGCGCAGATATAGCCCAAGCTAATACTTCGGTCTTTCGACTTTCAGCCACCGAACGCTCAGCAGCTGCAAAACCTGCGGTTAAGAGCGGGGCGATAGCAAGTCCATTGAAGAATAGAACTACGCCCATAGCCACTAATTTTTCAGGAATAAGAAGAGCGACCAGGTAAATGGGAATAGTCAGCAAAAAGAGAAGAATTAGCGACTCCAAGAATCGCGTTGCCTCGCTTCGCTTCCATTTGATCGTTCCGATAATCAAAGCCGAGATGCCACTGCCAAAAGACCAGACCGCGATGAAATATCCACTCCACTCACGAATTCCATACTCTTCGCTATAACCAACTATCACTAACCCAGCCGAGCTAAAGAAAGAACCACAGAGCATCAGGGGGATGAAGAGAGCACGAATGAAGGGGAGTCGAATCAACAGTGAGTGATCGGCGTCCGGTTCTTTTGGATGAGGCGGCGGTTCTGTTGATTTCTGACTCGCAAAGAGTATGCCACCGGTTGCCACAAATAACATCGCAGCAAATATTGCATATTCTGGCGCGAAGGTAACTGCCAAAAGAGTTGCGATTACAGGCCCAGATGTAAAGATGACTTCGTCAACAAAGGCCTCAAAAGAGTAAGCCGTATCCGTCAGCGCTCGATCCTCACCAATTGCATATATCCAGCGGCGCCGAACCATCTGGCCAGAGCCAATTACGAATGCCTCAAAGAGGAGAGCTGAGGTAAACCAGAAAAACGTTGGTGCATCGCTCTTGAGAAGAAATACGAATGCGCCCATAAAAAAGATATGAAGCGGTGCGGTGATGCTCAGAATTCGCCGCTGTCCAAATTGATCTGCCGCCCTAGACCAGAGTGGAGAAGCAATTGAGAGCACAATTGAAGCTGCCATAGACAGCGCGCCAGCAGTAGCGTACGAATCGGTCTCAGCGACTACAAAGAGAACAATTGCTAGATAGAGCATTGAGATTGGAAGCCTCAGGATGAATGCTGAAAAGGAAAAACGCCAACCCCCTGAAACCTTAAAGAGCTTTTTGTATGGGGTAAGCATGTTGGTGAGTCTACTTGTGATTAGATTCCACTATGACTATTAATCAGCAACTCCTTAATTTGGCTGAAGAGATAGCGAAAAAAGCTGGCGATATGTTGATGAAACGACCCTCAAATTTTGAACTTGATCAGAAGAGTGGCGTTCTCGATTTCGCTACCCAGATGGATCACGAGAGCGAGAAGTTGATTGTTGGCGCGATTCTTAGCGCGCGACCAGATGATGGAATTATTGGTGAAGAGGGTGCAAATCGAAGTGGGACAAGTGGTTACACATGGGTGATTGATCCAATTGATGGAACCGTTAACTATCTATATGGAATTCCGGGCTGGTGTATCAGCATCGCGATTAAAGATGCGGCTGGGGGTTTAATCGGAGTGGTTCACGCCCCTTCGATTCAAATGACTTGGACAGCCATTCGAGGATCCGGGGCTTTCTGTAACGGTGCGCCAATTAAAAGTAACCAACAAGTCCCGTTAAATCGCGCACTTATCGCTACCGGATTTGCCTACGATATTGATCGTCGTAAACCTCAAGCAGACTTTATCCGCGAACTGCTACCCAAGATTCGCGATATAAGAAGAATTGGCGCATGTGCAGTCGATATCTGCATGGTCGCATCCGGATCTATTGATGCGCATTTCGAAGCCGGAGTAAATGAGTGGGATTACGCGGCTGCGGGTTTGATTGCTGAGGAATCGGGCGCGCAATTTAAATACATCAAGGGAATCTGGAATGGGGAGAAGTACTTCGTCTTAGCCGCAGGTTCTGGGCTATTTGAGGCCCTTGCCCAAGAGCTCGCCCCTCACGGATTTGACCTTCGATAACTCCAAAGTTGTAGCGTAAATAGGCCCGGATTTAACAGCGGCCGGCTCTTATGGCAGGATACGGCGGCTAGCAAAGAACAACCACTATCTAAGGATTCAATTATGAACGTGCTTGATGCGGTAGATGCCGCCTCCCTCCGTAAGGACATCCCTAACTTCCGCCCCGGCGATGAGTTAAAGGTTCACGTCCGCGTTATCGAAGGTAACAAGAGTCGCGTTCAGGTCTTCCAAGGTCTTGTGATTTCACGTCGTGGCTCCGGTATCCGAGAGACATTCACCGTCCGCAAGATCTCCTATGGTGTTGGCGTCGAGCGCGTCTTTCCAGTTCATGCACCGGTCATTGAAAAAATTGAATTAGTTCGCAAAGGCGAGGTTCGTCGTGCGAAGCTTTATTACCTCCGCGATCTTCGCGGCAAGGCTGCCAAGATTCGCGAGCGACGTGGTGGCGAAGAGCTAGAAGCGATTTATGCTGAGGCCGCGCCAGTTGTTGAGGCTCCAGTTGTAGATACTCCAGTCGCGGAGACAGAAGTTGCTGAGGCTCCAGTTATAGATACTCCAGTTGTTGAGGCTCCAGCCGCCGAAGCTGAAGTTCAAGTTTCTGAAGAGTCTTCAGAGAAGCCACAAGCTTAAGGAATGTCTCCTCGCGGAAAGGGTTCCGCACTTCGGGAACTGCCGATACTTCTAGTCTCGGCGCTCATTCTCTCGATGATTGTGAAAACTTTCTTCGTTCAATTCTTCTATATCCCGTCGGGCTCCATGGAGAACACGCTCTTAGTTAACGATCGAGTTGGCGTAAATAAATTCGGCGCGCTTTTTAGTGATATCAAGCGAGGCGAAGTCGTGGTCTTTAGAGATCCGGCTGATTGGCTTAGCGTGCCCACTAATGAAGAAACTGGCATAAAGAAAGTCGCTAAGGATGCGCTGGTCTTCGTTGGAGTGCTTCCTGATCCGGCTAAGCAGTATTTGATCAAGCGAGTAATTGGAGTTGGTGGCGATCGAGTCGTCTGCTGTAACGCCAGCGATCAGATTGAGGTAAATGGAACTCCCATCACGGAGCCCTACATCTATCCCGGCGATAAACCCTCAGATAGCGAGTTTGATGTGACTGTGCCGAAAGGTTTCATCTGGGTAATGGGTGATCATCGTGGCGCTAGCGCAGACTCAAGATTTCACACCCAAGATCCCAATAAAGGAATGGTTCCGTTAGATAAGGTCACAGGTAGAGCGCTCTTTGTTATCTGGCCGCTATCTAACCTTGGAATTCTTGAAGTTGGTAAGGATTTGTCGAAGATTCCCGTATCGGGATGATTGAGCGAAAACTTCTCGATTCCGGCATTAAGGCAATTGCTGGAGTGGATGAAGCTGGTCGTGGAGCGTGCGCTGGGCCACTCGTTATTGCAGCTCTCATTCTTAAGAACCCTAACGATCCATCTTTGCGGCAAGTTAAAGACTCGAAGCGACTCTCGTCAATCCAGCGAGAGAACCTATACGAGTTAATACTTGATCAAGTGAGCGCGCATGCAATCATCGAAATCTCACCTGAGGAGATAGATACGAGGGGAGTTCATAAATCAAATATCGAAGGGATGCGCCGAGCAGTAAATGCGCTAGGCGTGACCCCGGACTATGTACTTACCGATGGTTACGAAATTCCAGGTATCCCTTATCCAAATCTCGCGGTCTGGAAAGGTGATCAGGTCGCTCTAACTATCTCGGCGGCTTCGATAATCGCCAAGGTATACAGAGATAGTTTGATGGTTGAACTAGATCGTAAGTATCCAGGTTATGGCCTAGCCGAACATAAGGGTTACGTCACCAAGATCCATAGTGGCGCGATGAAGAAGCTTGGGATTACGCCAATTCACCGTAAGAGTTATGCAAATGTGGCCAAGCTAATCAAGTAATCCACAGATCTAATTATTTTTCACCAACGCTACTTCGGCCTGCGTACCTTCGCGCCGTGGCAAAGAATCCAATTGCAGCAAAGCTGGGCGAAGTCGGTGAAGAGTTTGTAGCGAACACTCTTACAGCAAAAGGAATGCGACTTCTGGATCGGAATTGGCGGATCAGAGAAGGGGAGATTGACCTAGTTGTAGAGGATCGAGAAGGAACAATCATCTTTGTTGAGGTGAAGACTCGTTCCAGCGCCTCACATGGTGACCCACTCGAATCCATCAATAATGAGAAAGCATTTCGAATCCAGCGCCTAGCCCTTGCCTGGCTCGCTACCCATCAAAGGCTTGGTAGTCGATATCGGATTGATGTTGCAGGAATCCTCGTAGCGCGCTCGGGCGAATTCTTGTTGGACTATCGCGAGGGAGTTTTATGACACTCGCCCGCACGACTTCGATAAACCTTCTTGGGCTAAAGGGCGAACCAATAGAGATTGAAGTGGATGTCTCTAATGGTCTTCCAGCTTATTCATTACTAGGTCTTCCGGATGCGACTCTAAGTGAATCTCGGGATCGAATTAGAGCTGCGATTTTAAATAGCGGTAGAAATTGGCCCAATAGAAAAGTCACTGTTTCGCTCTCACCAGCATGGCTTCCGAAGAGTGGCTCAGCCTTTGATCTCCCCATCGCACTTTCAATACTTACTGCATCAGGCCAACTAAGAGAGAGCGATCTATCAAAAGCCTTCTTTCTCGGAGAACTTTCGTTAGAGGGAAATTTGCGGCCCGTTCGGGGAGTGCTTCCGACTCTAATTGCAGCTAGAGATCTAGGTATAAAGAGAGTGATTGTTCCAAGAGAGAATTTTCAAGAAGCTGGACTATTGAAGGATTTAGAGGTTCTGGCATTTTCAAATTTATCGCATGTAATTAGCTATTTAGAGAGTGGAGTTCGTGCTGAGAATCCAACGCTCATTGAATTACCTAAAGAGGTCGCAAAGCATGACATGTCCGAAGTGGCTGGCCATGTAGAGAATAAAGTTGCGCTTGAGATTGCTGCAGCTGGTGGCCATAACTTATTGATGATTGGTGCACCTGGTTCTGGTAAGACCATGTTGGCCGAGCGATTTTCAACAATCTTGCCACCCCTTGATGAGGATGAAGCGATTGAAGTGAGTGGCATTCACTCCATTGCAGGAACTCTTAAGGATAGAAATGTACTTAGTACCGAACCACCATTTATCGCTCCGCATCATTCCACGACTATCCCGGCGTTAGTTGGGGGCGGAAGTAACACGATAAAGCCAGGCGCATGTTCGCTTGCGCATAGAGGAGTGCTTTTCATCGACGAGGCTCCGGAGTGCGATAGCGGGATACTGGATGCGCTACGCCAGCCGATGGAATCTGGCTCAGTAACTATTTCTCGCTCCGCCTTAACTGCTTCTTTTCCAGCTCGATTCATACTCTTACTTGCCGCAAATCCATGTCCATGTGGGCGATTTGCTGGTCGTGGACGTAGTTGTCAATGCACGTCACTACAGGTGAGAAGGTATTTAGCGAAACTCTCTGGCCCGCTTCTGGATCGAGTAGATATCCGCCTACGGGTTGAAAGCCCAACTCGAGTTGAGTTATCAACTTCTAACGCCGAGCGGAGCGAATCCATTCGAATCCGAGTGATGAGAGCGCGAGCGATTGCTGCTGAAAGATTTGCTCCAGAGTCATTTAAATTGAACTCCCAGATTCCGCCAAGTTTGCTCCGAGAGAGATATCGCCCTAGTAAAGATGGAATGGCCTTATTGCACGCTCTCTTGGATAAAGAAGAATTGAGCGCACGAGGATTTCATCGCACTATCCGGCTTAGTTGGAGTATCGCCGACATGAGCGGTGTAGATACTCCGGGAAAGTATGAAGTGGAGCGGGCGCTACTTTTGAGAAGTGGAATACCAGGCGAATGAATTTGGCTCTACTTAGACTCTTTTTTGCAACAGATCCGGGCGATAAGTTCTGGGCGGCTGAAGTATCCGAAAGAGGCGCCGAAGAAGTTATTGAGCGGATTGAATCTGCTTGTTATGTATCTTCGAAACGTTCTTTCGAAAGAGTTCGCCAGCGACTACAAGAGCGAAGCTCCGCATCACTCGAAGATGAGGTCGGTAAATCTGGCGGTGAATTTGTAACTCGAGGCGATAAGAAATGGCCGCACGCACTTGATGACCTACTATCACCGCCGCTTGGGATCATCATCAAGGGATCTCCTCCTAAATGCGACTCAGTATCCCTAGTGGGTACTAGAAATCCAACGCAATACGGTGCACGAATCGCAAGTGAGTTCTCATCGGGGTTTGTAGATCGCGGCATTGAGATTATTAGTGGTGGCGCATATGGGATTGATACTCACGCCCATAGAGGTGCGATTGCTGCAGAAGGAAGAACCACCGCCGTCCTTGCCTCAGGAATCTCAGTTAGATACCCAGCTGGTAACGAGCGACTCTTCGAAGAGATTCTTGCTAATGGATCCCTCATTTCAGAGGTTATGCCTAATGAGAAGGCGCGACCTGAAAGATTCTTAACAAGAAATCGTCTAATCGCAGCTTTATCAAGGGCCACAATTGTCATCGAGGCAGCTTTTAGGAGTGGCTCACTTCGCACTGCGCATGATGCATCGGAATTAATGAAGGTGGTTCTCGCTGTCCCTGGCCCAATAACTTCACCAACCAGCGATGGATGTCATCGTTTAATTGGGGAGCGATGTGCCGAAATCGTCACATCAGTCTCAGATGCAATGGAGTTCTTGCCTCAGAGTGCATGTACCCTATGCATTGATGACGCATAAATCTGCATTTGTATCAATTGTAGGTAGACCCAATACCGGTAAATCAACTCTTATAAATGCAATGGTGGGGGAGAAGGTTGCGATTACTTCGCATCATCCAAACACGACCCGCGGCGCAATAAGAGGCATAATTACTGAGCCTGATTTTCAGTTAGTTTTGGTTGACACCCCAGGTCTTCATAAGCCCAAAACCACGCTAGGTTCAGCGCTTAATCAAGTCGTAAGTGAAAGTATTGGCGACGTTGACATCATTATTCAATGTATTCCGGCGATTGAAGCAGTTGGCGATGGCGACCTTTATATCGCCAAACAAATCGGCGCATCTAAGAGTACGATCAAGATTTGCGTTGTGACGATGATTGATATGGGTAAAGAGAATGAGTTGCCGCAACAGCTAATTGCCGCCTCGGAGTTGGCGAAACGCGCTGGCTTCTCCTGGGACGAGATAGTCCCAGTATCTGCCTTTACTGATACCCAGATCGGGCTGCTGATAAAGCTATTAGCGAAGCATGCAAAAGTGGGACCGGCCTTCTATCCAGCCGAGATGAGATCCGATCAAGAGCTAGAACTGACCATCTCGGAGTTGATTCGCGAGGCAGTCATCTCCGAACTCTTTGAAGAAGTTCCCCATTCGATTGCAGTCGTAATCGATGATCTATCAAGGCGAGAAGAGAAAGAGCTTATTGATATTCACGCGTCGATAATTGTTGAGCGAGATAGCCAAAAGGGCATCATTATTGGTGCAAAAGGAACGCACCTAAAAGACATCGGAATTCGTGCCCGTAAAGAGATTGAGAAGAAATTGAATTCGAGGGTGTTTCTAGCGCTTCACGTGAAAGTTATTCCAAATTGGCAGAGTGACCCCAAAGCGCTCTCTAAATTGGGGCTGCTAAATAACTAAGCAGGAATTGGCTGCGTTGAAGGCCTTCGGCTCGCAAAGTAAGAACCGATAAGAACGAGCGGCAGACCAATCAATATCGCAAGTGTTATTGGCTCGCTCAAGATAATAATTCCCAGGACTACGGCGACAGCGGTATTTGGATAAACCACTAGAGATGCTCGCGCAGGTCCAATTTCAGCAAGCACAAGGAAGAAGATCCAGAAAGCCATTCCGCTACATAAGATGCCCAGACCTAGCGTTGCAAGAGTCACATCAAGTGATGGCATAGATTCCGGTCTACTCATTAGAGCAAAGGGGGCAAAAATTACTGATGAAATTGTCATCGCAATTCCATTAATCGCAAGCCCAGAGACTCCGGGAGCTTTTCTTGTAATCATATTTACTGCCCAGGCGTAAGAGACTGAAGCAATTAAAACTTGGGCAAGGGCTGCGAAGTTTCCAAAATCAGAGATGCTCTCTATTCCAACAATTAAAGAGATACCAATTAAGCCAATAACTATTCCAATGATTCGGATACGGTGCGCGGCGGTTGAGTCACCGGTCTGGTGCGCAAAGAGAGTTGCCCAGATTGGCACTGTGGCAACTAGTAGTGCAACTACACCTGAGGAGAGATCTCGTTGTGAACTAGTTATTAACGACCAAGGAATCACCATCTCCAATACGGCGTAGAGCAATATGTAACGCCAATAAGGGAGTGCTTGCTTTAGAGAGCCTTCTCGCATTGCCAATGGGATCAAAAGGGTTGCGCCAATCAATAAACGCGAGAAAACTATCATCGGAGTAGAGAGTTCCTCGACGGCAACCTTCATGAAGAGATATGGGATTCCCCAGAGAAGACCGACCAGGCTGAAGAGGAGCCAGCCTTTACGTGACATTAAATAAGACTCCGATACAAATTGATTGTTTGATTCGCAACCTTATCCCATCCAAAGAAATCCATGGCACGTTTACGACCAGCAACCCCCATTCTTGTCGCGAGAGGTTCGTCACTCAACACATGAAGAATTGATTCAGAAAGTTTCTTTTCAAACAACTTCAAATCCGAACTAAATTCAACAAGTAGACCGGTTTCATTAGCGGAAACAACTTCAGGAATACCACCAACAGCGCTAGCAACTACAGCAGTCTCACATGCCATCGCCTCTAAATTAACTATTCCGAGAGGTTCATAGACGGAGGGACAGACAAATACTCGTGCGAAAGTTAGTAACGCGACTAGCTCATCATGGGGAAGCATTTCTTTAATCCAGATTACGTTGCCACGATCTTGGCGCAATTCATTTATCAGCGATTCAACCTCAGCACCGATTTGGGGTTCATCGGGGCTTCCGGCAGCAAGGACCAACGAATACTCCTTGGGTATTGATTTCCAGGACCGTAAGAGATGTGCGAGGCCTTTCTGCCGAGTAATCCTTCCGACAAAGAGGGCATACGGAGTTGTAACGCCATGCTTATCTAGTATTGATGAATGAAATGTGGGCTTGAACTTATTGGTATCAATTCCATTTCGAATTGTCACTATCTTTTTAGGATCAACTTGAGGATATGACTTGATTACATCATCTCGCATTCCATCACTAACAGCGATGATGGAATTGGCGTTCTCGTAGGCTAGTTGTTCAACCCAAGAAGAGATTACATAGCCGCCACCTAATTGCTCAGCTTTCCAAGGTCGAAGTGGTTCAAGTGAGTGAGCGGTGACTACATGAGGAATCTTGTAAATCTTGCTCGCCAGATATCCAGCAAAGTTGGCGTACCAAGTATGTGAGTGCACCAGGTCAGCGTTCTTAATCTTCAACGCCATATCCATGTCAATCAATAGCGTTTGAAGGGCAGGATTGATCTCAGTAAATGGTGGCTTCAATTCATATCCAGTCGCATCTATCCGCGGCGCTCCGAAGCAATGAACCTGGGTGTTGACTTGGAGAGTCTCCTTGAGCGCGTCAACCAAATTCCTCGCGTGGACTCCAGCTCCACCATAGATATGTGGTGGCCATTCTCTAGTCAAGAGCGCTACCGAAAGTGACTTCCCGCTATTCACTAAGCAAGAGTATCGTTCACTCATGGCGCGCTTAGATCTACCACTAGGAATAGTGCTCGCCGGTGGCGAAGGTAAACGCTTGTTGCCGCTAACCGCAGATCGCGCTAAACCCGCCGTTCCTTTTGGCGGTTCTTATCGTCTCGTTGATTTCGTTCTCTCAAATCTAGTAAACGCAGGATTTCTTCGCATCGCAGTTTTAACTCAATACAAGTCTCACTCGCTAGACCGTCACATCACAACGACCTGGCGGATGTCGACGTTATTGGGTAACTACGTTACCCCCGTACCGGCCCAACAGCGCTTAGGTCCTCGTTGGTATACCGGAAGTGCAGATGCAATCTTGCAGAACTTCAATTTGATTCATGACGAGAATCCCAAGCACGTCATTGTTTTTGGAGCTGATCACGTTTATCGAATGAATCCAGATCAGATGTATCAACAGCATCTAGCCACAGATGCCGGAGTTACAGTTGCTGCTATCCGCGTGAAGCGAAGTGAGGCATCTCAATTCGGCGTAATCGAGTTAGCTGAAGATGGCGTGACCATCAAAGCCTTTCACGAGAAGCCGGAAAATCCACCATCGATGCCCGGTAACCCAGAAATCTCGCTCGTATCTATGGGTAACTACATTTTCCGGCGCGACGCCATGGAAGAGGCCTTAATTCTTGATTCTGAGGATATCGATAGTCGCCATGATCTGGGCGGAAACATAATTCCTGCAATGACGAAAGCGGGCCTGGCAAAGGCATACGACTTTGCAAACAATGTAGTCCCAGGTGAAACCGATAGAGATCGAGGTTATTGGCGCGATGTGGGAACAATTGATTCTTACTTTGATGCGCACATGGATCTAGTTTCAGTACATCCAATCTTCAATCTCTACAACCGCCAATGGCCGATACTTACAAACCCGCCATCTCTTCCTCCTGCAAAGTTCTCCGAGCGTGGTATCGCCTTTGATTCAGTTGTAGGTGCTGGCTCAATCATCGCTGGTGGTGAGATGCATAGAACTGTCGCTTCTTACGATGTTCTAGTGGGCCGAGATGCTCGAGTGGAGCGGACTGTTTTAATGCCATCCGTTCGAATCGGTGATGGCGCCCACGTTAAAAATGCAATCCTAGATAAAAGCGTTGTAGTCGAACCAGGGGCTCAAATAGGTGTAAATCTGGAGCGAGATCGGGAACGCTTTACCGTTTCCGAGGGTGGAATCGTTGTTGTGGGTAAGGGCGTAACAGTAACTCGCTAGATTATTCCTTCTTCTAGACCCTTAGCGACCTCGTTGCCACGCTTGATAGTTGCATCTAAGTCACTTAATTTCTTTAGTCCACTTAGCTGTTGGAACATTCGATGGTTCTTTTTAAATCGCTCACCATTTCGTGCGATGTAATGCCAATAGAGTCGTGAATGGACAAGAGTCCTTCTCAGTTCGAGTCTTTGGGTTATAGGCGCAGTCGCCACAGTAGTTCGACATTCTTGAGATATAGGCGCCACCTGCAACATATGGCTTCGTGGACATCTTTCCGCCGTCTGCATGAAGGCTCATCCCAATTACGTTTGGAACCATTACCCAATCTGTTGCATCTATAAATGCCTCGCGCATCCAAGCCAGGAAATCAGCAGGCCTAACGTCGGCAAGAGCGGCCAAGTTGCTAAGCACCATGAGACGGGGAATGTGATGAACCCAGGCTCTATCCTCAATTTGCGAGACTATCTCACTGACACATCTCATCTTTGTCTTTGAGGAATCCGAGAAGACTGGCAAAAGTTTTCGAGTTGAGCCCAGCTCATTTAGATCTCTGTACTCGCGACCAAAGTACCAATAGAGCCCATTTATATATTCACGCCAACCAATTACTTGGCGAATGAATCCTTCACAGGAGGCAATTGGAACCCCACCCTTCTTAAATCGCTTCAGGGTTTCCGTCACAATCTCATCGGCAGTAATCAGTCCAACATTCATATATGTACTAAGTAATGAGTGATTCAAGGCCCAACTCTCACTGGTCATCGCATCTTCATAGGGGCCAAACTCTTGGAAAGAACTCTTAAGGAATCGATCAAGTTGTTCCAGCGCAGCTTGTCTCGTTGTTCCCCAAGTTCTATCGGTTAAATTTCCAACGAGATCCAGGGAGGCGATCTCTGCAATTACTTCAAGGTCGATTTCATCCCGTTGATGTTCGGGATACTCCGGCCAGCTATGACCGAGTTTCGGAGGTGGGAGACGATTATCTTCATCAAAGTTCCATTTACCGCCAAAAGGCTTACCTTCTTCCATCAAAATATCAAGTCTTTCTCTCTGGAAGCGATAGAAGTTCTCCATCTTGAGTGATTTTTGCGAACTAGCCCAATTTGCAAAAGTGTCTCTTGAAGTTAGAAAGAAATCATTCGGAACGAACTTCACATCGATATCCGAAAGGCTCTTGGTGAGGCGATAAGAGGATGGTGCCGTCGCCATTACTGCGGCATAATTTTTGGAGATCTTCCGGATTCCAGTAGCCGTATCGCTCGCCTTTTCATAATGAACTGTAAATCCCTCTTTCCTTAGCGACTCCGCGAAATGTCTTGCAGCGGAAAGAAGGAAGAAGAGTCGCTGTCTATGCCACCTAGCGCCCGTGAGCATCCGGAAACTTTCAATAAATACGACCTCGTGCTTCTTCGGGTCAGCATTTTTAAGCGCACCTTTATGGCGATTTAGGTTGTCGTGAGCAAGATAAATCAAGGTCTTTGACATCACGGAAAGAGTAGTGGGGTAGGGGTAGAATCGCGCCCTGGATCAGAGTTGATCAATTAATTGAGTCATCGGAGAAGTTAAAAAATGCGCTTTGGTGTTCTAACTGGTGGTGGCGATTGCCCAGGTCTTAATGCAGTTATTCGTGCCGTAGTACGTAAGGGCGAGAAAGAGTATGGCTACGAATTCATTGGATTTAGAGATGGCTGGAAGGGTCCGCTTGAGGGGCTGACAATGACGCTTAACATCAAGGCGACTCGTGGAATTCTGCCTCGCGGTGGAACCATTCTTGGATCCTCACGAACTAATCCTTTTAAGATTGAAAACGGCGTCGAGCGTATCAAAGAGAACCTCGCAAAAATGAGCGTCGATGCCCTGATTGCAATTGGCGGAGAAGATACCTTAGGCGTTGCTACGAAATTAGATGCGCTTGGTGTAAAAGTGATTGGCGTCCCCAAGACAATTGATAATGATTTGAACAATACTGATTACACATTTGGTTTTGATACAGCTGTGAATATTGCTGTAGAAGCGATCGATCGACTTCATACAACTGCTGAATCACACCATCGCGCTCTGATTGTTGAAGTCATGGGTCGCCATGCTGGTTGGATTGCCTTGCACTCAGGACTCGCAGGCGGCGCGTCTTGCATTCTCATTCCAGAAGTTCCATTTGATATTGAGAAGGTTTGTAAATTAGTCGAATCTCGATTTCAGCAATCGTATGCACCGATTTTGGTTGTTGCTGAGGGAGCACTTCCTAAAGATGGAACCTTGGTGACTAAGGATGGTTCCCTCGATGCTTTTGGTCACGTCAAGTTATCTGGAATTGGTGAGTGGCTTGCTAAAGAGATTGAAACTAGAACTGGTGCAGAAGCGCGGACTTCAATTCTTGGCCATATCCAAAGAGGCGGGACTCCAACTGCATTTGATCGAGTTCTCGCCACACGCTTTGGACTTCATGCGATTACTGCAGCACATGAAGGTGATTGGGGCAAGATGGTTGCGCTTCATGGGACCGATATCGTCCGGGTACCTTTGAAATCTGCCACCGATAAGTTGAAGACAGTAGATCCGCGCTTACTTGCTGAAGCAGAAGTCTTCTTCGGTTAATCAAGTAGCGCCTAGAACGCAGTTCTACCTAACCTTCTCCTATGAACGCCTCAACTCCAGCCCCAATTGAGACTCTCTTTGATAATTCACTTGAAGCTGCCCAGCAACCAGAGTGGCCGGATAAAGCCAAGCTTGATCATGCAGTTAAAGAGTTAAAAACGCTCCCACCGCTTGTATTTGCCGGAGAGTGCGACAACCTAAAGGCAAAGATCGCCCAAGCGGCACGAGGTGAGGCATTTTGGCTACAGGGTGGAGATTGCGCTGAAACATTTGCGGGGGCAACAGCTGACTCGATTCGAAATCGTATAAAGACAATTTTGCAGATGGCGGCAGTCCTTCAATATGGCGCAAGCATGCCAGTCATAAAAGTTGGTCGCATGGCGGGACAATTTGCAAAGCCAAGAAGTAATAACATCGAAAAGCGCGGTGAAATTGAACTTCCTGCTTATAGAGGCGATGCAGTAAATGATTTGGAGTTCACCCAATCTGCAAGGACTCCAGATCCGGCTCGACTTGTTAAGGTTTATCACACCTCTTCAGCAACGCTAAACCTCGTTCGTGCATTTACACAAGGTGGATTTGCCGATCTACGACTAGTACACGAATGGAATAAGGGCTTTATCAAAGATTCCAATACGGGCACTCGATATGAAGCCCTAGCGAAAGAAATCGGACGAGCACTGGATTTCATGCGCTCTGCCGGAATCAATCCAGAAGAATTTAAGACTGTTGATTTCTACTCTTCACACGAAGCGCTAATCCTCGAGTATGAAAAAGCTCTTACGCGTATCGATTCGAGAACCGGACTTCCTTATGATGTATCAGCGCACTTTGTATGGATTGGCGAGCGCACCAGACAACTTGATGGCGCTCATATCGATTTTGCCAAGAAAATAAAGAATCCAATCGGCGTTAAGTTAGGGCCAAAGACAAGCGTCGAAGAGATTATTTCACTTATTGAGGTGTTAAACCCTGAAGATGAACCAGGTCGCTTAACCTTCATAACGAGAATGGGAGCTAAAAACATACGAAATGTCCTTCCACCATTAATCGATGCTGTGTCAAAGAGCGGAAAGAGCGTTCTCTGGGTCTGTGATCCAATGCATGGCAATACTTATGAAGCCCCTAGTGGTTATAAGACGAGAAGTTTTGATGATGTTCTAGATGAAGTGCGTGGATTCTTCGAGGTACATCATTCGAAGGGGACGCATCCAGGCGGAATTCACATCGAGCTAACTGGAGATGATGTAACTGAATGTGTTGGCGGTGGCGCTGAAATCTCCCATGAGGACTTAGCCATGCGGTATGAAACTGCCTGCGACCCACGGCTTAACCACACTCAATCCCTTGAACTCGCCTTCTTGCTCGCAGAAATGCTCCGCGATCACAAGTAATTGCCACTATCCGTTCCAAAGCGGTAGGCGTAGGCTTTCAAAATGCTCAGTAGGGCGGCGTTAAAGACTCCAATCGGTTCGCTCTACCTGATTTCACACGAGCACCTATTACTTGCAGCTGGTTTCTCTAACTTCAAAGAGTTAACAAACCAGTTAGATGAAGAAGATCTTGCGCAAGGTATCTCCGAAGTGAAACGATTGCCAATCATCACTGAGTTGCTTGAGGATTATTTCGCAGGCGATCTTAAGGCTCTTGATGGAATATCCGTTCGTCAACCGGGAGAGAAGTTCTCGCAATCTGCATGGAAGGCGATGCGCAAAGTTTCCCCCGGTAAAACAATTTCATATGGTGAACTTGCAAAGCGAGCTGGATCTGCAGATGCCGTTCGGGCCGCGGGGAGTGCCTGTGCTAGAAATCTAATTGCGCTAGTTGTTCCTTGTCACCGAATCGTTAAGACCGGGGGCGCACTTGGGAACTACGCCTATGGTTTAGATGTAAAAGAGTGGTTACTTCGCCATGAAGGCGCGCTCAAGTAGTTTCTTAAGAACCTCTACTGCGCTCTGGACGCCAATATCACTTACATCCATATGGGTCACCAAGCGGACATATTTTGGTCCCAAAGCGCTAATCCAAATACCCTCTTTCTTAGTTGCCTCTGCAAACTCAGCAGCGCTCCAAGAGGATCCCGCTAGATCAAGGCCGACAATATTTGTCTCAATCTCATCTGGATTAACAGTTGATGGTGCGACTTGATTACAAGCGAGCGCAAGAGTTTTTGCCTTCTTGTGATCATCTGCTAAACGATCTATGTTGTTATCTAGCGCAAAGTGGCCTGCGGCAGCTAATAATCCGACCTGGCGCATTCCCGCTCCATATCGTTTACGCCATACTCGAGCGCTCGCTACTCTTTCTTTATTGCTAATCATCAGCGAACCAATCGGAGCCCCCAAACCTTTTGAGAGACAGACACTTATAGTCTCGAAGTGTTTTCCATATTCCTTTAGAGCCACCTTTGATGCCACATGTGCATTCCAAATTCGGGCGCCATCTAAATGGAGCTTTAAACCGAGGCTCTTAGTAGCTTGCGCCAATTTCTCAATCTCAGAGATTGGTTGAACTGTGCCACCGCCAAAGTTGTGAGTATTTTCTACTGCAATAGCAGTTGTGGAGACCAGATACGGGCCTGAATTGGGGCGGGCAAGCTCTAGAACGGATTGCGCGTCAAGTAGTCCTCGCTTAGTAGTCCAAGTTCTTGTGGTTATCCCACCAAATGTTGCAGCAGCGCCAAGTTCGGCACGAACTATGTGAGAGTTGCCTTCACATAACAATTCCTCACCAGGAGAGACAAGGGTTCGTATCGCAAGTTGATTAGCTAGAGAGCCGCTAGGCGTAAAAACCGCAGCTTCTTTACCGAATATTTCTGCAACTCGTTCTTCCAAAGAGTTAACTGTTGGATCATCGCTATAGACATCATCTCCGACCGGCGCAGCAGCAATTGCAGCGCGCATCGCATCGGATGGGCGAGTAACTGTGTCGGAGCGGAGATCAACTATCATTTTTTACAGGAGTAACTTTCGGTTGGACGATCATGATCATTGCTACGAGAACCATAGAGCCACCAAGAAGTATCCGTAAAGTTAATGGCTCGGCGCCCAGCGCGACGGAGAAGAGGGCGGCGAAGACAACTTCCATAGTGAGAATTACCGCGACTTTGGTAGCAGAAATGCGAGCTTGCGCCCAGGTCTGGATTACGAAGGCGAAGAATGTTGCAAATACTGCAGTGAAGACCACAACTGCCCAGACTTGAGTATCCGGAGGTGCGACGAAACCATTTAGTGAAGCCGGTACCCAAGAAACAACGGCACAGGTGGCCAGCTGTATAAAGGTCAACGTATAAGCGTCGAAGTCTTTACTCCATCGACTCAAGAGCAAAATGTGGGCAGCAAATAGAAATGCAGAGATGAGAACAAAGAGCTCCCCAGTACCAATTGAGAGTCCGGTAATCGAGAGCACTCCAAGACCAACAGTTGCAAGGGCGATATAAAACCAGGCTTGGATAGTTAATTTCTCTTTAAGAATAAAGGCTCCAATAAGCGGCGTTAAGACTACATACAGCCCCGTGATGAAACCAGTAATCGCCGGAGTAGTCCGCTCTAAGCCTAAAGTCTGGAAAATGTAGCCAAGGCCAAGTGCCGTACCGATTAACGATCCTTTGATTAATAATTCACGATTAAGCCTTGTTATGACCTTTGGATTTGCAACCAACATCACTAGGGCTGCAACTACGAATCGAGAGACCAAGAAGCTGTAGACATCTTGCTGATCCAGGATGTCCTTCATCCAGACAAAGGAGATTCCCCACATTGCCGCAACTGCAAGAAGCGCCCAAGGCGCTAGTACAAGGGCCACCTATTTATTTCTCAATTTCTTAAGTAGCGCGACTTCCCGGCCATGTTCTGGCTCTTCTCCTGGAGTCTCGAGAATCAGGGGAGCGTTTACCACAGCTGGATGGCTAAGCAGCTCTTCAAATGGCTTGGTTCCAATTTCGCCCTCACCCAAGTTTGCATGTCTATCCTTTAGAGAGCCGAGAACATCCATCGAATCATTTGCATGAATCAATTGAATTCGTTCCTTACCCGCAACTTCTACCAAGAGATCTAGAGTCTTGGTCATGCCACCTTTACTTTTTATGTCATGGCCGGCCGCAAATACATGGCAGGTATCAAGACAGACTCCAACTTTTGGATGCCACTCCAAAGCCTCAAAGTAATTTTTTAGATCATCTAACTTCTTTACAAGCGATTGGCCTTGGCCGGCGGTCGGCTCGAGTAGTAGCCAAGGGTCCGCATCGGTTAACTTCTCCAGGATTGGCATGACACCACTTTTTATCTGTTTCCAAGCTTTAGGCAGATGAGATTCATCAACTGCAGAACCCGTATGGATTACGACTCCAAGCGCACCAATCTCACGACCTCTGCGAAGCGAGTAAGAGGTTGAGGCCACTGAATTTTTATAAGTCCCTTCTGTAGGCGAGCCAAGGTTTATGAGAAATGGCGCATGAACGTAAGTTTCAATTCCCAGTTCGCTAGCTCGCTGGCGAAATGCTGCATCTGCCTCAGGATTTGCATCGGGCATCGCCCAGCCACGGGGGTTCGAGGCGAAGACTTGAATCGCTTCAGCTTTAATTGTCGAGGCATATTCAATGGAACGCTTTGCCATTCCACCAGATGTAGGAACATGAGCTCCGATTAAGGGGAGCTTTACTTCCTTGCTTGCCTTCTTATTCACCCCGTCACCCTACTGTGATTGTCACAGTAGAGCCACGTTTAACCTTGCTTCCCACCTTAGGAGCGATATTCGTAACAACCTTCGTCTTCTTATTGCCAACTTTCTTGACCACAACCTTTAGCTCAAGATCTTTAAGCGCTGCAACTGCATTATCTTCAGTCATAGCAAATACATTAGGAATGAAGACGTATTCAGTTCCCTTTGAGACAATCAAGGTAATTGTGCTGCCTTTATCTGCTTCACCCTTGCCTGGAGTCTGGGAGACTACTGCGCCAGCAGGTAGATCTTCACTGAAGATGTATTGAGTCTTGACATCAAATCCTGCTTCAACTAATTCATTAAGGGCTTGCTCGCCACTCTTTCCCTTGTAATCAGAGAACGAGACCTGCTCGACTCCTTTGGAGATAAAGAGCGTTAAGGAAGTATCGCGCTTGACTCTTTCGCCACGTACCGGAGTAGTCCTAAGAATCAAACCCTTAGGCAGATCACTAGAGAACTCTTCAACTATCTCACCAACAACCAACTTATTATCTTCTATCAATTCTTGTGCTACCGCAGGTTTAAGCCCCACTAAATCCGGGATGATGAAACGCTCTTTCCCTTTGGAGACAATTACAGTAACCAAGCCATCGGGATCAACGCGTCCACCGCCAGCTGGATCAGACTTAATAATTTTGCCCTCACCAACATCTTCACTAAATGCCTCAACGCCAACTTCTAGCCGCAACCCAAGATCAGATAACTCAGAGCGGGCATCTTTCACGGTAAAACCAGCAAGAGAGGGCACAACTACCTTCGATCCAGGTCCAGCCCAGATATACCAAGAGGTGAAGAGCAAAACGAGCGCTACGAGCGCTGCAATCCGACGATTCCGCTTAACTCTAGGAGAAACGGCACGTTTTGATTCCTTCAACTTTTTCTTCGCCATCGAAATCTCCTTTTCGCTCTCTGAGTTAACCTCGGATTTATCTGAAACCTGGGTATTAGCCTTCTTTGTGCGTGGCTCTTTCTGGCGTTCCCGCACTGGTTGCTTGAGTGGCAATGGCGGTAAATCCAACTCCAAACTTAATTGTCTCTTTTTAGGATCTAACTTCTCAGAGATCGTACGGAGCTCCTCTAGAAATACAGCTCCATCGGTCGGGCGTTTATCTGGATTAACATCAGTAGCCCTTAAGACTAGGTCATCCAATTCAGATGGAATTGCGCTATTGCGCGTCGAGGGAGCGGGTACGCGATCATTTACATGCCTAATTGCAATTTGAACCGGATCCTCACCTTGGTAAGGCTTCTCTCCGGTTAGTAACTCAAATAGAACTATTCCAAGTGAGTAAACATCACTTCGCGCATCAGCTATCCCTCGCTGTACTTGCTCCGGCGAGAGGTAAGAAACACTTCCAAGAATCACGCTTGACTCGGCTGTCATGGTGCTACCGAGTAGGGCTCCACGCGCCAATCCAAAGTCGGCAATCTTTATTCGGCCTTCTTTAGATACCAAGATATTTTCTGGCTTGATATCTCTATGAACTATTCCAATTTTATGCGCAGCAGCTAAGGCGCTCGCTACCGGAATAATCAAGGGAATAGCACGTTCTGCAGGAATCCGTCCCTGTTCATGCAAATAGTCTCGAAGCGTCGCTCCTTCAACTAATTCCATGACGATGAAGACACATGGCGTCCCACCTTGGTTCCATCCCTGATCTAGTACAGCGACAATATTTGGATGCGAGAGCGAGGCAGCAGCCTTTGCCTCTCGAATAAATCGCTCGACAAACTTCTCATCTTGAGCGAGGTGGGGATGCATTATTTTTACTGCTACTTGTCGATCTAGCCGAAGATCTAAGGCAGCATAGATTGTGGCCATGCCTCCGGAGGCAACGACGCGATTTAACTTGTAACGATTATCTATAACTTCGCCAGTTAAATCAGACACAACCGAATTTTAGATGAAGAAGTTGCCATCTACTCGAATTGTGGCGCAATCCCGAGTGTTTTCGCTCTTGAAGTGCTCTTGCTCACGGATCTGCCAAATGCGCATCTCGGTTTCTAGGTAATCACCATCCCTTCTCAGGACTCTCTGTAATCCGACTTCTGAATCAATATCAATCCAGATTAATTCATCAGTAAAAGCCCTCGTTGCTTTCTGTCCTGAACCAACTCCCTCCAGGATTAGTAGCTTTGGAAAAGGATGAGAAATTAGATCTCCAAATGACTTACTTAGCCAATCGTATTTTCGAAATCCAAGTGGTTTGCCTTGAGCAGCAGGCGTAAGTATCTGATTTACAAGTGTTCGCGTGAGCTGTGCAGTAAGCGCATCTTCCCAACCGTTGTAGAGGTCATCCATATGAATGGTAAGTACTTGGCCACCTTCATAGTTCTCCGAAATGCGATTTGCCAAAGTTGTTTTTCCTGAGCCCGCGGGTCCATCGATGGATATCGCTCGACTCAATGCAGATTTACGTGGACCTGTGCGTAGTCGCTCCAAAATATTCTCAAGTGAGATATTTGCTACTTTCTTAGCTTCAGCCATCTGACCAATCCGTAGATAGCTACAAGAGCGAAGACTGAATACAAGAGTGCGGTGAAGTAAAATTCTTGACGCGCATAGTGCCAAGTTCCAAATAAGTTGATGGCAAACCAGAGCGACCAGGTCTCATGGAATTGGCGGACCATAATTAACTGGGTTATGGCACTTGCTACTAAAAGGAGAGAGTCAGGCCAGGATGCAGCTGCGCCAATACTTGCGAGAACCGGAGCGGCGATTAACCAGAGCGTCAGCGCTGCTAAAGCCCAGAGCGCTCGTTCCTTTGTGGTCATATAGCGAGGTTCAACGCCAGTGGGTTTCCAACCGAACCATCCCCAGATTGCCGCGGCAATGAAGACTATTTGTAGTAAAGCGCTGGCAAGTAAATCAACGTTGAAGAAGAAGAGACCGTAGAGCGAGCGACCTAAAATCCACCATGGCCAGGCCCAGCGAGTTCCGCGAGCACCTAATGTCACTGCTGTTAAAGAAGTTAGAACTGAGGCAAATTCAAGGTATGAAACTTCATATCCCCAGGCAGTAAAAAAAGTGTTCATCTATAACCCCTTTCCAATTCGCATTACCGAACTGGTACAACGGTCGACCCGAAGGTCCTCTCAGCCAAATTTTGGCTCCCGATTGAGAAGAAGATTAGCATAAGCCGTGCTCAAGTTTGCTTACTTTGCGATGTTGATCTTTACCTTTGTCGGCTCTATTTGGCTAGAGATTTTCCTAAAAGTTGGAGTACTAAGGAGAATCAAACGCGCGATACTAAGTATTTTGCCAGTTGCCATTATTTTTCTCATTTGGGACTACTACGCAGTCGCTCAAGGGCATTGGTGGTTTGATAAAAATCAAGTTGTTGGAATATTTGGCCCCAAGGGTGTGCCGCTCGAAGAGTTCCTATTTTTCATTGTAGTTCCGCTTGCGTCATTGCTGACTATTGAAGCCGTCAGAACTCAGAGACCACATTGGAAATTTGGTGACGAGAAGTGACCTATACTGAACTTGCAATTCTCAGCGTCCTATTTGTGATTGTCGCTGATCGATATCTCCTTAAGGTTCGGTTACTTGAGAAGAAGGCATACTGGACGTCCTACTCAATAATCATCTTCTTCCAGCTACTTACAAACTGGTGGCTGACCTCTAGAAATATCCTGAGTTATAGCGAAGAAGTGATTATTGGATGGCGAATCGCATCGGCACCGGTAGAGGATTTGTTATTTGGTTTCTCAATGGTCACCCTGACTATGTCTCTCTGGATTTTCTGGGGGCGCAAAGGGATACAGCGCTATTAGCGGGCTCTGATTGCTCTGACCCAGGCCGGTAGAGCAACACTTAATCTTCTTAGCGTGGAAGTCTTTGCTCGATACTTGAAGACCTCATAGTTGATTTTCTCCACCTCATCAACAATTCCACAGTAAAGCTCACTCGCTGCTTGGATACACGGCCGTGATGCAGCAGATAGCAGCGCAATTCCTTGATCGGACTCACGCTTAAGCCTTCGAACTCGGTCAATCTGGAACTTCAATGCAGCGATAATCTGCGGAGTAAGTATCCTGCGTTCTAACATGGCGCGGTCGACGCCAAATTCGGCTAACTCACGCCCGGGGAGATAGATACGGCCTCGGTCGAGATCCTCATTAACATCCCTAATGAAGTTTGCTAACTGGAAGGCAATGCCTAACTTTTCTGCAGCTACTTTCGCCGCCTCCATTTGACCCGGGAGAGTGCCAAGGATGGGGACCATTTGTAGTCCGATTACCGCAGCTGATCCATAGACATATTCCATCAGATCCTCAAAAGTTTCATATTCAGTCTTATCAAGATCCATGGCCATAGAGTGCAAGAAAGCCTCAAAGTAGGAAATTGGGATATTAAATCTATTTACGGTATCAACTAAGGCTCTGCCGATGTGATCATCACTTCTTCCGGCCTTGATATCTCGAAGTAATTGAAAGCTCCAAAGTTCTAACTCTTCACGCTTCTCCTGAGGGGATAGTTTTGAATCTAAATCATCAACAATTTCGTCCGCGTATCTCGCAAAGCCATAGAGAGCGTGAACAAAGGGCCGTTTACTCTTGGGAAGTAACTGGGTTGCTAGGAAGTAGGTCTTTCCATGTTGCGAATTAAGTCGCTTGCACTCCAAGTAAGATTGACGCAGGTTTTCATCTTTTATACCTGCCGCTTCTAACTCATCCATTTCCAGTTATTCGCTCTGCAGCTAACTTTCCAGAGATTAATACCATCGGAACGCCAACACCAGGCTGAGTTCCACTTCCAGCGAAGACCACGTTCTCAAATCCTTTAGCCATATTGCCCGGCCTAAATGGACCAGTTTGGAAGAAAGTGTGTGCACTTGCAAAAGGCGCACCCATTTCATGTCCCATTGCCTGCCACTCAAGCGGTGTGGTCAGATGCTCAACTTCAATGGAATCGCTAAAACCGGTATATCCGCGTGACTCCATCACACGAACCATCTCATCACGATAACGAGCCGCCTCATGCTTCCAATCAATATCAGCGCTTAGATTTGGAGTAGGGAAGAGGATGTAATAGCTCTCTTTTCCTTTTGGTGCGAGCTCTGGATCATCATGAGATGGAACCGTCACCAGCAAGCTTGGATCAGTCATTAGCCGCTTTTCATCAATTAGCTCTTCGAATACGCCATCCCAGGAGTTACCGAAATGAATATTGTGGTGTGCGATGTGGTCATATCGCTTCTTTGAGCCAGCAAGAAGAACTGCGCAAGAAGGGGAGTAATTCAATCGTTTAACTCGTCGCGGCGTCTTATTGAGGAGTTCTCGATATGCAACTGGAAGATCCGGGCTCAAAATGATGGCATCGCACGGATAGCGGGAGCCATCCTGGGTGATTGCAGCAGTAACGCGTCCGCCACTCTTTTCGAGTTCTGTTACCTTCGAGTCGTAGTGAATCTTGACTCCATGTTTGGTTGCGGCTCCGGCAAGGGCTCGAGGTAGCGCATGCATTCCGCCCTTGGGAAAGAAGACGCCATTTACCGAATCCATATATGCAATCACGGCATAAATTGCAAGAGCTTGCTGTGGGGATACCCCGGCATACATCGCTTGAAATGAGTAGACCCGTTGAGTTCTCGGGTCCTTTAGAAATTGCGAAACTTTAGGTGCGAGTTTGCGGAACCCACCAATTGCAATCAATCGAGCGAGATTGGGAGTGAGGAGATTAAATGGAGTGTCAATATTCTTATCGATAAAATCATTCATCTCATACTTATAAAGCTTGGTTACAAAGTCAACATATCTTCGATAGCCAGCAGCTTCATCGCCACCGATGACTTGGGCAATCTCATCTTCCATCTTGGATGTATCAGCGTGCACGTTGAGGATGCTGCCATCTGAATAGAAAGCCCGATACAAGGGCGAAAGCGGCATTAATTCAAGCCAATCTTCCAAACTTTCTCCCACACAATTAAGCGCATCTTCGATGAGTGAAGGCATAGTTAGAACAGTTGGACCGGTATCGAATGAATACCCCTCTTTCTTCAATAATCCATTGCGGCCACCGGGAACCGACTCACGTTCTAAAATTGTTACTTCATGTCCGGAGCCAGCCAATCGCAGCGCAGCGCTCAGCCCAGAGAGTCCAGCGCCAACAATTACAACTCGATCGCGCTTGCCTTTGACTCTACGCATCTAAAGTTCAACTCTTTCTTTTAGTAGCGGCAAGGGCCATCTCTTCAAGGCTCTTTGCCACGTTGATATCCAACTCTGGATGCTCGAGGGCAGAGAGAGCTTGATTCAACAACCGTTGAATCAACTCTTCACATTCCGCGAGCGCACCCGAATCCTCTATCAATCGTTGGATTTCTGCGACTTGAATTGCGTTGAGAGTTGAATCACCGAGAGCGCGTTCTATTTTCGCCCGAACGCTCGAATCCGAGCGCTCTGAGGTCATGGCTATCAAGACAGTTCGCTTACCCTCGCGAATGTCATCGCCAGAAGGCTTTCCAGTCACTTTGGAATCACCAAAGACTCCAAGGATGTCATCGCGAAGTTGGAAAGCTTCGCCCAAAGGAAGGCCAAAGTCGGAGAGAGATTGTTGTAGCGATTCGCTCGCTCCAGCGAGAGCTGCTCCGAAACGAAGCGGGCGTTCAATCGAATATCTTCCAGATTTGTAGCGAGCAATCTTCCTGGAGCGATCTAAATCTGATTTCCCTAACGCTCCCTCTAATACATCTAAGTATTGGCCAGCCATCAACTCGGCCCGCATCTCATGAAAAATCGGAATAGCTCGCTTTACTTGGAGTTCTGTGATTCCAGATTCACTAATCATCTGATCACTCCATGCCAGCGCCAAATCGCCAAAGAGTATGGCGGCAGCAAGGCCAAATTTTTCGGGACTTCCAGAGTAGGCGCTCTGGCTATGGAGCGCTTCAAATCTCTTATGTAGCGCGGGTTTACTCCGGCGCGAGTCAGAACCGTCCATAACATCATCGTGAATCAACGCGCAGACATGCACTAGCTCTAAAGCCGAACAGGCTCTGAGAACTTGTTGCGAAGGTGTCGCGCCAGCTGCAAGATGTCCAAGATAGGCAAAAATAGGTCGGAATCTCTTTCCACCATCTAAGACGTACTCGGATAGCGCTTCGGCTACTGGATTTAGATGAGTATCAATGGCCTTAAGTTCGGATGCTCGACTACGGGTAAATGAATCTAGTTCGGCATCAATAGCGCTACGAATCTCTGAGATTCCCGGCAAAACCACAGCGCAACGGTACCCTCAACCCGTATGCCGAGCACTCCATCTTTCTCAGTCGAATTCTTTCCGCCAAAAGATATGGCAGGAGAAGCGCGCCTCTGGGCATCCTTAGATGCGCTCGCTCCATATAAGCCTGACTTTGTCTCGGTTACTTATGGAGCTGGCGGAAGTACTAGGGATCGCACGATAAGAATCACTAGCGAGATAACAAAGCGCACAGGGCTTCCAACGGTCGCACATCTAACTTGCGTTGGTTCGACTGAAGACGAATTACGGGAGACTTTGAAAAATTATCGAAGCGCAGGAATAACCTCAGTACTTGCGCTGCGAGGAGACCCCGAAGGTGGACCTGCATCTAATTGGCAGAGCACAGCCGGAGGATTCGATCATGCTGACCAACTTGTATCACTTGCTCGAGAATTAGGTTTCGAAGTCGGCGTTGCTGCATTCCCAGATAAACATCCAGCATCAAGGGACCTCAATCAAGATGTCAAAGTGCTACTTGAGAAAGAGCGACGAGGAGCAACCTTTGCCACAACACAATTCTTCTTTGGCGTCGAAAAGTACTTAGAGCTAAAAGAGCGACTTCGAGTGAGTAACTCAAAACTTCCACTGATTGCTGGAATTCTTCCAATAACAAATGTCAAACAATTAGAGCGGATGGCGCTCTTGAGCGGAACTCCAATCCCGCACGCAATCAAAGCTCGAATAAGCTCACTCGAATCAACTCCTGAATTAGTTAGAGCGGAAGGTGTGGCAATTGCCGCCGAGCTAGCTCAAGATTTGATTGCCACAGGAACTCCTGGGATTCACTTCTACACCATGAATTCTGCTGAGTCGACAATCGAAATTGTAAAACGCGTAGGCATTCGATAATCAAGAAAATGAGTAGAGGGATGAGCAAAGAAGAGTTATTCTCGAATTGGAGCACGCTTCATGGTGGCGCCGAAGTTAAGGGAATCGTGCGCGCTTGGCTGACCATTAGTTTTTATATCACCCGACCAATAATTATCTTGAGGCTTTCACCAAATTCATTGTCGCTTCTCTCTATTTTCGCTGCAGCTGGATTTCTACTTGCGCTAGAGAGTCATTGGGCAATTACGCTGTTGGTGCTCTCACTTTTATTGGATGGGATAGATGGAACCGTTGCAATTGCGACTGGGAAGAGCTCAAAATTTGGAGCCCTGGTCGATAGCGTTGCAGATCGATTAGTAGAAGGGTTATGGGCAATGGCGCTCTATCTTTTGGGCGCTCCTTGGCAGGTAGTGATAACAGCCTGGTTAGCAGCTTTCGTTCAAGAGTACTTACGAGCGCGCGTTGGCGGACTTGGCGTTAATCAAGTTCTCTTCGTAACCTGGTGTGAACGGCCCGTTCGAGCCACTCTGATTTTTATTCCGCTGATAGGAAGGCTCTTTGGTTTTGACTTATTCGAGTTGGCCGCTTGGATCTGGGCAATAATGCAGCTAACAAGCGCGCTTACGCTATTTAACTTGCTTCGATTGCAGCTGCAACAATCTCAGCGCTAAGTGCGACCAACGGCAAGCCCCCACCGGGGTGAGCAGAGCCGCCAACGCAATAGAGATTTTCAATCGGGGAGCGATTACGTGCTCTTAAGAATGCCGAGCGCATTCCATTACTTGAAGTTCCATAGATGGAACCACCGGGTGCCCGATAATCACGTTCTAGATCCGCTGGAGTTCTAATCTCCATCTTTAATATTCGATCTCTTACATGAATTCCCTTGCGCTCCATTTGGGAGATGATGTGATTGGCATATTCCTCTTTAAATCCCGCGTGATTCCAATCTGTGCCTAATCCTGGTTCATGACGTGGAGCATTAATAAGGACAAACCACGCTTCGTGATCAGGCAAAGGCACCATGGTTTGGTCTTGCGGATTGCAGATATAGATTGCAGGGTCTTTCGGTGGCTCCTTGCGCTTAAAGATTGCATCAAACTCATCATCGTAGTTCTCCGGAAAGATCACCGTGTGATGCTTTAAATCACTCTTGCCTCTTAAAGACAACAGAAGTGAGAAGCCAGAGAGTGAGGGAGTAGCTCGCTTCAAGGCATTGAGCGCTTTCTCTCCCTTTGGCTCTCCTTTAACAAGCTTCCCATAAAGTTCTGAGGCATCAGTATTTGAAATAACGAGATCACAAACAAAGCTTCTGCCGTCGGCCAAGGTAACTCCAGTAGCCCGGCCCGCCTCTGTCTTGATAGCGCTAACCTGTGAATTCAAGTGAATCTCAACGCCGAGCT
>JALRKE010000050.1 GCA_023254845.1 Candidatus Nanopelagicaceae bacterium
AAAGGCCGGGGCAAGGCGAGCCACGAGAGCCGGGTCTTCGGAGCAGCTTTCGTAGGTGCGACCCCAGCGCCGGTCCCGGGCCACAGCGAGGGTGGGCGCGAAGGTCCAATCGACCCCGGTGGACAGCACCTCCCGCGCCGTGGCGCGGCCGATCCGCCGCACCAGGTCCGGATCGTTGATCGCTCCAAGGTTAAGGTTGTGGGGAAATACCGTCGCCCCGCGCACGTTGCTGTGCCCGTGAACGGCATCTACGCCGTACAGGATGGGAATGGGGAGGCGGCCCGGGCCCTCGGCCATGGAGGCGGCCCAGTAGGCATCGTTCATGGAGACCCAATCGCTCGGGCGGTTGTCCCCGGGGCAGGATCCGCCCCCGCTTAGCACAGACCCTACGTGGTGCTCTCGCACCTCCTCTGGGGTTAAGGCTGCAGCTAATTCCATCAACTATCCCTGGGCAGCTTTTACAGCCTGCTCTAAATGAGCCCTTACATGGCGAGACATCATCGCCACATAATCAATAATCGTAACTTTTTCACCATTCTGTCGAACGCCCGTGCGTACTAATTTCGAACTATCCAGAGAATCCAAGATCTCTAAGTTTCCCTTACGAAGTGAGTTGAAAGTGTCTACCGAAGTCTTGGGTTCTCTATCTTCCTTAATGACTGCAAATGCATCTTCATCCCAAGACATGAAGTTGTAGTTATCACTTGTAAGCATCATCCTCATACGAAGCGAAAGAGAAATCTCAGCATCAGCAAGGTGCGCTAAACATTGGGAAGCGCTCCATCCACCATCAGATGGCCTCTTATTCATACTCAAAGCAAAAGTTGTAGCAAATTGAGCCACTTCTTCCATATCTGCGCGGAATTGGTCGAGAATCTCTTTACTCATGGCTTGAATCTACCCCTCGATGCTTAGAGCGAATACTCTTTTCCATCATGAAGACGCATCGCTCTAATGTCTATTGCCGGAATGGCGCCATTGCGGCGAGTCAGCCACTCGCGGTAGCGGCGGGTTTAGAGACGCTCCGCCGCGGCGGAACGGCCATCGATGCGGCAATCACAGTTAGCGCAGTCCTCTCGGTAATCGAGCCAGGCGCTTCACACCTTGGTGGCGATGCCTTTGTTATTACCCATGATGCCGGCAGCAAGCGGCAGAGCGCATTCAATGGCAGTGGCGAAGCCCCAAATGGCGCTACCTCAGATCAATTCAAATCCAAGATTGATCATCACGGTTATAGATCGGCAACAGTTCCCGGTTTGGTTTCGACTTGGTTTGAAATTCATGGCGCTGGCGGAAATCTTTCAATGCAGGAGATTCTTCAACCCGCCATCGAATACGCCAATACTGGATTCCCAGTCACCTCTGGTTTCGTAAAGAGAATTGCACATCACTTAAAACAATTCCCGGAAACTAAACTTTTCGAATCTCTAAATTTCCCGAACAATTTACGCGCTGGCGATCTACTCATACAAACGGAACTTGGCCGCTCCCTAGAAGCGATTGCTGCCGATGGGCGGGGCGCATTTTATGAAGGTGAGATCGCTGAATCTCTAATCAAAAGTAGTAGTGGCTGGTTTGATTCCAGTGATTTAGCAAGGCATAGAACGAGAGTGATTCCACCACTGAAAGTTAGCTACCGAGGAGTTGATGTCCACGGCCAACCTCCGCCAAGTCAAGGAATGATCTTGATGGAAGAACTCTTACTCGCTGAAGGCTTTTCGTTGAGTGAGTTAAGTCAAGCCGAGCGTATTCATATGATGGTAGAGGCAAAGAAGATCGCCTTCCAAGACCGATATGAAATGTTGGGAGACCCCGAGTTCGTCGATATCAATTTAGAGAGGCTCTTTGAGGCAGGCTCAATAGCGTCGCGGCGAGCAAAGATTGATATGGCAAAAGCCAACATAGATACAGTTACTTATAACCAAGAAGGTAGCGATACCACCTACTTCCTAACTGCCGATCGTGATGGAAATGCCGTCTCTTGGATTCAGAGCGTCTTTCATGGCTTTGGCGCCTCTTGGGTAATTCCCGGAACGGGAATCATTATGAATAATCGCCTAACCGGCTTCTCGCTCGATCCAAAATCCCCGAATTTCATAGCTCCAGGCAAGCGTCCAGCGCACACATTAAACGCTTGGATTGCAACCCGCCCAGATGGCTCTCTGGCACATGTAGGCGGCACTCCTGGTGCAAATATCCAAGTCCAAACTAACTTTCAATTGATAACTAATGCGATTGATCTCTCGCTCTCACCACAAGAAAACGCCGAAGCTCCAAGATGGCAGCATCTAAACGGGCCATCTACTTCCGATGCGGAGGAGAACTTCAATGGTCTCCTTCAAATCGAAAACCGCATACCGAGCACTGTTATCGATGAACTCAAGAAACTGGGTCACGATGTCCAAGAACTCCCACCTTTTGGCCATGGATCATCGGTCCAACTACTAGAAACCACCGAGAGCGGTTCTTTTATCCTCGGATCAGACCCGCGGAGCCAGGGTCACGCTGCAGGCTTCTAATAGAATCGCGCCATGAAACGGTTTGATGAACTAGGTGGACCATTCGACTTAGTCTTTGGTTTGCCTCTTCATCCACTAGTTGTTCACAGCGCTGTAGTTCTCGTTCCACTTGTTGCTATCGCAGCCTTAGTCATGTCTTATCTCCCAAGTTTCTCGCGTCGTTACGGAAAACTTGTAATCATCTTTGCAATCATCGCTCAAGTCTCCCTTTTTGTTGCTAGCCAAAGTGGTGAATCTTTTGAGGAGAGACTTGGTAAAGAGGTCGAGCGTCACGCCGAATTTGGTGAAACTGCTCCCTTTACATTCATTCCGCTTTTGATTCTTCTCTATATCCGTTGGCGGATGGATCGCGAGGGCGCGACGATTGGTTCTCCAGTTGTACGTAGGTTGGTTTCAATCCTTTTGATAGCAGCCGCGATTCTTGCCCTTATATACATCTTTTTAACGGGCCATTCTGGCGCTGAATCAGTTTGGGGTTGGGTAAAGGACCGATAAATCACTCAGTTTTATTGGAGCGAATTCCATTCATTCGAAAGAGGGCGACGCTAAGTAGTCCGCTCAATAGAGAACCGACAATTACAGCGGTAACAGCTAGGTCCTGGGTTGGAATATCATCAAAAGCTAACTTTGCGATGAAGATAGCAACTGTGAATCCGATGCCGGCCGTTCCCCCGGTAGCTATCAAGGCTTTATTGCCCGACCCAGCAGGTAACTCTGCAATTCGCAGCACCGACGTCAACTTTGATAGCAAGAAAATGCCCAGCGGCTTACCAACCGCTAACCCCAACACGATACCCCACGCGATTGGCGAGTTAAGTGCTGCGTTAACAGCGTCAGAAGAGAGAACGACTCCAGAGTTTGCGAAGGCAAAGATGGGAACAACTACCAAAGTAGAGAGAGAGTGATACTGCTCCTCTAATTCCTCGACAATTGTCACTACTCCATCCTCATCATCCTTTAGCGTCTGTTTTTTGAGAGGAGTTGCTGGAGCGAGCATTCCCATCACAACGCCGGCCAAGGTTGGATGCAGTCCTGCTTTATATAGGCTGTACCAGAGCGCCAATCCGACAAGAAAATATGCGAACTTATTCATCACTCCAATGCGTTGCAATAATAAGACTGCAATTGTGGCAAGCGCTCCCGCCATTAACCAAGAGAAGACAATTCCTGCAGAGTAGAAAATAGCGATGATTAGTATCGCTCCGATATCGTCAATTACTGCCAACGCCAACAAGAATGCCTTTAGCCCTTGTGTAACCCTTGATCCCATCATGGAAAGGACTCCGACTGCTAAAGCGATATCTGTGGCTACCGGTATCGCCCAACCATGATGCGCTACATCGCCGGCAATGGCTAGATAGATCAGAGCTGGAATAGCCATTCCCCCGATTGCTGCAAAGAAGGGTGCGGCTGCTTGCCGCAATTTGGAGAGATGACCGGATGTAATTTCCCGCTTAATCTCTAGTCCAACTACAAAGAAGAAAATCGTCATTAAACCGTAGTTGATTACTTTCAAAACGGTCATCGATATGTAAATACCAAGAAAATCAATGGTGAATGAGATCCCTAGAAGATCAAAGTAAGCCTGGGAGGAAGGGAGATTTGCCGCAAGGAGCCCCATAACAGCAGCGATCATTAAGAGGATTCCGGAGGCGCTTTCGCGAGCTAAAAAGTCGCGTAGGGGGGAAATTCTCCGTTCCATGAGAGAACTATGCCAAATTCAGTCTCGATAGGCTTCTTCTATGAGCGATCTCTTCTCACATCTTTCATTAAGAGGAGTCGATTTTCATAACCGTATCTGGGTCAGTCCGATGTGCCAGTACTCAGCTATCGATGGAGTAGCAACTCAATGGCATGACGTGCACATTGGTTCATTTGCAACCGGTGGGACTGGGATGATCATGATGGAAGCCACTGGAGTTGTCCCAGAGGGAAGAATCTCCACAGCCTGCCTAGGTCTTTGGAATGACAAACAGGCAGAGCGATTAAGACCAATCGTGGATTTTGCTCACTCCATGGGGACAATTATTGGGATTCAGTTGGCTCACGCGGGACGGAAGGGTTCATGTTTGCCCCCTTGGAGCGATCACCCAATGGCTTCTAAAGAAGAAGGTGGATGGGAATGTGTTGCTCCTAGTGCGATCTCATTTGGAGGCAAGTATCCGGTTCCAAGAGCGCTATCTATTCCAGAGATTAGGGAATTAGTGGTGGCCTTTGCGCAGTCAGCCCAGCTTGCCGTGAAAGCAGGTTTCGATTTAGTTGAGATTCATGCGGCGCATGGCTACTTGATTCACCAATTTCTCTCACCTATTTCAAATCAACGCAGTGACGTATACGGTGGCTCATTTGAAAATCGCACTCGCTTCATTTTGGAGATTGCCAAAGAAGTTCGCACGGTAATCCCTGACTCGATGCCGCTATTTGTCCGAATTTCAGCCTCTGACTGGCTCAAAGATGGTTGGACCATTACTGAATCAGTTGAACTTTGCAAACTCCTCAAGGACGTTGGCGTTGACTTAATCGATGTTTCTTCTGGAGGTACAAGTTCTGGTGCTCCTGTCCCTGTTGCTCCTGGATATCAAGTCCCCTTTGCGGAAAGAATAAGGATAGAGGCGAAAATTCCAACCTGTGCAGTCGGATTAATTACTGAGAGTAAGCAAGCAGAAGAGATTATTCGAAGTGGAAAAGCCGACGCGGTGATGATGGCCCGGGAATTCCTCCGAAATCCAAGATGGCCACTTCAAGCAGCGAAAGAGCTAAATGCTGATGTTAAGTGGCCTAATCAGCTACTTCGCGGCAAAGGCTGATACACCTTCCGCCAATAACTCCTTAACTCGAGGTACCACCTTGGTCGCATAAAGCTCAATCGATTTCATCAACTTACTATGTGGCATCGGGCCGTTTGCATACTTAAAGTCAAAACGATCGGCTCCTACTGACGAGATTGCATATGCGATTTTCCGAGCCACGGTTTCAGGGCTTCCGACATAGAGCGATCCATGTCGAACTTCATTTAAATAGTGCTCTTTAGTAGTTGGACCCCAGCCGCGCTCGCGACCAATCCGCCCAAACATCGAGTAGTAATGGGGCCACTGTTCTTCTATCGCAGTCTCATCGTTATCGCTGATATGTCCCGGTGAATGTATCGAAATTGTAAGCATCGGCTTGTTGAACTCAGCCAGTGCTCTGCCATAAAGGTCCGCAAATGGTTTGAAACGAGCTGGATCGCCGCCGATGATTGCTAGCGCAAGATGCGCACCCATCTTTGCCGCGCGGACAACTGATTCAGGAGTTCCACCGACTCCAACACGAAGAGGAATACCACCACGCTCCGTCTTTGGATAAATCTCTTGATTGCTTAATGGAGCGCGAACACTTCCCGACCAGGTTACCGGACGCTCCTTTAACGCTTCAGCAAGAATCTGTAACTTCTCTTCAAAGAGAACTCCATAATCAGATAGCTCGTAACCAAAGAGCGGGAATGATTCAATAAATGATCCACGCCCTGCAGTTATCTCAGCTCTTCCATATGAGAGCGCATCAATCGTGGCAAATCTCTGGTAGACACGAATTGGATCATCGCTAGATAGAACAGTTACCCCAGTTCCAAGACCAATCTGCTTTGTGACAGTCGCGAGACCGGCAAGAACAGTGTCTGGCGATGAAACCGCAAAATCATCACGGT
>JALRKE010000051.1 GCA_023254845.1 Candidatus Nanopelagicaceae bacterium
GTTCGCAGCGGCGCTAGGGCAAGTAGGTCTAGAACTTCTTCCACGCGCTTTCGCATAACTTCAACGGGGGTGCCGAGCGTCTCCATAGTGAAGGCGATTTCATCTTCAACGATCTCGCAGACAAAACCATTTGTCGGATTTTGAGGGACTACTCCAACAAGGTCAGAGAGTTCACCTGGGCGCATCATTCGGGTGGACCTTCCAGCAACCTCTATCTCGCCGCTAAGGATTCCACCAGTGTGATGGGGGACAAGGCCATTCATCAAGCGCAAGATGCTGCTCTTTCCAATGCCCGTCTGACCTATCACTAGAACAAACTCACCTTCGTTCAACTTAAAGCTTAGATTTTCAATAATGGTCTGCTCAGAATTGGGATAAATGAGAGAGACGTTTTTAAACTCAATCATCGCAACACCGCCGGTGCAAGCGCTGAGAGAAAGAGAATTAGCGCAACTAGATAGAGGGCAATAGAGAGACTCGGCAGCAGCGTTGCAGCGTAGATTGCTGGCAAGAGCGCGATGGTTTCAGCGCTACGCCAAGAGTCTGCTTTATATCGTGTGGTCTCTCGCTTTATTCCGTATCCCCGTGCCTCTAGCGAAGTAGCGAGGTCTAGCGATCGAGACATGGTCTCTTCCAAAACCGGAGTCCCTATCCGCTTCCAACTCCTAAAACCGTGCGCAGGTTGGCCTCTTAAGAATTGAGCTTGCTTGATCCTCGTTACGCTATCTGCAAACTGCGGCGTTAACTTTGTCGCTAGTGCAATAGCAACTCCAACTCCGTAAAGGCGCTGGGGGATAACTTTCAATATTTTTGTTGGCGTTGTTAACGAATTTGCAGCACCAAATAAGAGTATTAGAGCTGCAAAGATAAGCGCTTCATTTAACGCCCCACTAATGCGCTGGGACGTGACTTCTCCACCTAACCTAATTCCAACTAAGAACTCAGGGAGCGTTACTTGAGGAATGGTGAAGAGGGTTTTTCCTGGCATAGGAACTCCGATCAAAATTGCAACGGAAATCCTGATGAAAACTGCGATTGCTGCAAGCCGAATGGCGAGGTGGAAGGCGTTTGGGCGAAGCGAACTTTTTGGAGCGATTCGAACTGTTACTAGAACTGCAAGTATTGCAGCGGTGGAGATGGTGAAGTTATCCAGCCTGATTACAGATGTGGCAATAAACGTTGCCCAAATCCAGAAAAAGGCTGGATGAATCTGCACTTGATCAGCTCTTCTTACGGCGACGTACTGCAACTAAACCGACGAGCAGCGCTACGACCGCAAGGGCCAGGAGCGCAGGTGAATTCGTGGCGCCGGATGCCTCCTCAGTTTCCGCAGCCGCATCTGCAATTGGTGCTGCCAAGAGATCCATATCAATTTCAGCACCACATTCCTGGGCGGGATAACTGGCAATTCCGCAGATGAGTCCAGAGTCGGCAACCCGAATATCCAAGACTGCCTCAAGTACATCAAGCCCTACTGAACCTTCTGGAACTATTACGCAATCTGAGAAGAATTCGCGTGGTGTCTCCCCGGCTGGTGCGATCTCGCCAATGCCGAAGTCAACAACTAGTCCAACTCGAACTTTGCCAGAGACTTCAGAAACCTCGCCACAAAGTTCTGCAAAATCCGGATCCATCATTGGAGCAGTTGCTGGAATATCCGCACCGCTGGCTGTGAAGGTCCAACCCTCGACATCACCATCCTTAACTTCTACCGATGGCCCAGTCATTGCTGCGGTCCAGGAAAGCTCTCCAGATTTTGCTTGGAAATAACCCCAATATCTGTATCCAGTATCAGCGGATGCATTTGGAGCAGAGAGCGCTATGAGAATTAGAAGAGAGAAGAACTTCTTGAACATGTGAACCTTTCAAAATGAAAGAGCGCTCACGATGGCGAAAAAAAATCTCCGCCCCGCAAACCTCGACGGGTGGTCAATTGAGTATCGATGTGTTGGTAATCCGACTTACGTCAAAGACGTTCACGGTTGCGGGTCAGCGTCGGATTTGCACCGACTTCCCCAAGAACATCGACTATTTAGTTGTGGGCGAAATAAACCACCATTCGACCAGGCAAGCAAGCAGGCGCTACGCTTCCAATCATGGAATATAGAAGACTTGGCAGCTCTGGAATGTATGTAAGCGAAATAACCTATGGAAACTGGATTACCCACGGCTCCCAGGTCGAACAGGACTCGGCGATAAAGTGCGTTCGGGCAGCCTTAGATAATGGGATAACAACATTTGATACTGCCGATGTATATGCGGGTACTCGAGCGGAAACTGTATTAGGTAAGGCGCTTAAGGGCGTAAAACGCGAGTCCTATGAGCTTTTAACAAAGGTCTACTGGCCGACCGGTACGGGCAAGAATGATCGAGGGCTATCACGAAAGCACATCATCGAATCGGTCAATGCCTCACTAAAGCGCCTTAAAACCGATCACATCGATCTCTACCAGATGCATCGCTTTGATTATGAGACGCCACTTGAAGAGAGCTTGAGCGCTTTTGATGACCTAATCCGACAAGGCAAAGTTTTCTACATCGGATTTTCGGAGTGGAGCTCTGATCAAATTCAGGCTGCGCTAAAGATTCAAGATGCGCGCGGCTATACACGGTTCATCTCCAGCCAGCCCCAGTACTCAATGCTCTGGCGAGTTATCGAGAGCAAGGTTGTACCAACTTGCGAGGCAAATGGCATCGGCCAGATCGTATGGTCACCAATCGCGCAAGGCGCTCTAACCGGTAAATACCTACCGGGCAAGAAGCCACCAGCCGGTTCAAGGGCAACCGATAAAAAAGGTGGCGCAAATATGATCTCGCGGTGGATGCGCGATGAAGTTTTGAGTGCGGTTCAGAATCTAAAGCCAATTGCAGAAGCTAACGGACTAACGCTGGCTCAACTTGCAGTTGCTTGGGTTCTTCAAAATCCAAATGTCTCAAGTGCGATCATCGGTGCAACAAAACCTACCCAGATAAAGGAAAACGTTAAGGCTGCGGGTGTGAAACTTGATGGTGAGACAATGAAGGCCATAGATCGCGCGCTTGGCTCACTTCCAGAGTGCGATCCAAGCAAGACAGTTTCCCCGAATCCGCGCGCTTGAACCCCTTAGTTGGATTTCAACTAAATCTTGCTGCCGCGTTTCACCTTTGGTGACGGAGCTCGCAACTTTCTAATTTGAGTAGAGCGAAGCCAGCCATACATTCCTAGCCCCTTGGCGCTCTCTCCTGGATAGCGATTAGCGACCTCGCGCTTAATCTTTCGACTTAAGAAAACTCCATCGAGAATTGAGAAGGCAAGAACTGAGTACATCAAAACGATAGCGGCAAGCTGGACCTGTAGCACCGGCACTACTGTCATGAAAAGTACGAGCACGATAACTGGGAGGAAAAACTCGCCGATCGATCTACGCGCATCTACATAATCTCTTACAAATTTCCGGATCGGTCCGCGATCGCGAAGTGGGAGAGCGTTTTCATCGCCACGCATATAGGCCTCGCGTTGAGCAGCACGCGATATCCGGGCCTGTTGTTTCTGTAACTTCTTGGCCTCTTTGGTGGCAGCTGGTGCGAGCCTTCGGAAAACCCGTTGCTCTTCTGCTTCCTTGCGCTTAGGTGTTGGGCGACCTTTTTTATCGGACATGTGCCTTAAGGTAGAGCGAGCATTCGCTGTAGCGCAACTTTTGCATCTCTTGCGATGCCATCGGCAACCTTAATCTGATTAACCGCTTTTCCACCGACAAGGGATTCCATTGCCCAGACAAGGTGTGGCAGGTCAATTCGATTCATAGTTGAGCAGTAACAGATCGTCTTATCTAAGAAGAGGACCTTTTTATCTGGATTTGATGCAGCTAAGCGTTTGACTAGATTTAACTCAGTTCCGACCGCCCAGATTGAACCAGCAGGGGAGTCGGCTACGGTTTTGATAATCATCTCAGTACTGCCAACGACATCTGCGCTCTTGACAACATCGTGCTTGCACTCTGGATGAACCAATACCTTCACTCCAGGGACTTTTGCTCTTACCTCCTCTACATTTCCGAGTGAAAACCGGCCATGTACTGAGCAATGTCCACGCCAGAGAATTACTTTGGCACGTTTGATTTCCGAATCGGTCAACCCGCCCTGAGGTTTCCATGGATTCCAAAGCACGCAATCTTCAAGTTTTAGCCCTAACTTTAAGACTGCAGTATTTCTGCCAAGATGCTGGTCAGGCAGGAAGAAGACTTTCTCACCTTGTTCAAAAGCCCAACGCATCGCCCGCTCTGCATTTGAAGAGGTACAGATTGCGCCACCATTTGCGCCGGTAAAAGCTTTGATAGCAGCTGATGAATTCATGTAGGTAATTGGGATGGTTCCTTTACTTTGACCAAGTTTTTCAAGGCAGCGCCATGCCTCATCAACTTGATTAGCCGCAGCCATATCGGCCATTGAGCACCCTGCCGCTAAATCAGGAAGTATTACCTTCTGGCCAGGAGAGGTAAGGATGTCTGCGCTCTCTGCCATGAAGTGAACTCCACAGAAAATAATGAATTCAGCGTCGCGTCGGTCGGCCGCAGCTTGCGCTAACTTAAATGAATCTCCAGTTATATCCGCAAATTGGATTACTTCATCACGTTGGTAGTGATGGCCCAAGACCATTGCTCTTTCTCCCAGGTCCTTACGGGCTTTCTCAGCGCGTTCGACTAGGTCCGGTGCGCTTGACGGCGGTAGTTCTCCGGTACAGGAGACGCCGCGCTCACTCAATAAATCTGAACCCTTGCCGAGAAGTAGTAGTTCCCCGATGCCAGTGCCGCTCATTGCGACATTATCTCCCTATTGGGAGTAAAGTTCTCATCTGTAAGTCACGAGGAAAAATGGAGATTTAAATGAGCACAGAAACTGCGGGCGCCAAGACTGATCTGGGCATTGCCCTAACACCGGTCGCTGCTGAGAAAGTCGCTTCACTTTTGGCTCAAGAGGGTCGTGATGACCTTCGTCTTCGTGTTGCAGTGCAACCTGGAGGTTGCTCTGGACTTCGCTACCAACTTTATTTTGATGATCGCTCTCTCGATGGCGATACAGTCGCTGAGTATGGAGCTGTAAGAGTTGTCACTGACAAGATGAGCACCCCATATCTAATGGGCGCAACAATCGATTTCGTGGACACAATCCAAAAGCAGGGTTTCACAATCGATAACCCGAACGCTCAAGGATCCTGTGCTTGCGGAGATTCCTTTAACTAATTCGCTCTAAAGCGTTCAATCTCTTCCTTTAATCCACTAACTAGTTCAATTAGATCAGCGAGTGAATGACTTGCTCTTAAGGTGATTCGCAAATGACCGGAATCGCCAAGACCCATAGCCTCTAAAACATGGCTCGGAGATAGAGCTCCTGCGCCACAGGCCGAACCGGCATCAATCAAGATCTCGCGTTTTTCCAATCCGCGGAGGATCTCTTCTGCCACAACCCCTTTGGCAACAATTGCAAGGCTACGCGGATTTGTGCCGGTTGATTCACCAACAATCTCGACATCATGTAGCTCACCCATAATTTTGGCGCGAAGGGCCATATTCAGTTCACGTAAATGGGCCAAATTCTTCACTTCATTTTTGCGCTGTTCTTCAAGCGCAATAGCGGTAAGTAGTAGTAAAGGTTTTGAGTAGGCTCCAAATAGGCGACGCTTATCAACTGGCGGAATCGGGGATCGCCAATTTGATTCAGGATTGATGGCAAGAATTGCCAAACCCTCTGGCCCGCCAAAGTTCCGTGGATCCCAGAGCGCAACGCCAAATTCATTTGGTCGTTGGTTTGGAGAGATAGCGGCGGACATATCGGCAATCAAAATCGAATCTTTGGGAAGCGAGAGGCTTATCTCTTTCTGCGTTACTCCCGTCTCGCGATTTGCAGCTTGCCAGAAAATTACAGCGCGTTGATTAGCGGAGATGGATTCGCGGAGCGCCGATTCGTAGGGCAACTCTCCGGATCTATCGGTAGGAAGAGTGATCGTGCGATTTCCGGCCAAGGCGAATTCGCGCCCAAAT
>JALRKE010000052.1 GCA_023254845.1 Candidatus Nanopelagicaceae bacterium
ATGAAGGCATTCCCAGGAACAGTGAAGCCGAAGTCTGAGATGAGCGAGGCTCTTATCTCGCATGTTCGCTATCCAGAAGATATTTTCCGAGTACAACGCGATGTCTTGTCGCTCTATCATGTTAAGAATGCAAATGCTTTCTACGGCGGACAAGATTTCTGGCGCGTACCTCGCGATCCTTCAACGCTTGGCGCAAATGCTGGAGCGCAGCCTCCTTACTACTACACCTTGCAGTTACCTGGCGAGAAGAAAGCATCGTTCTCATTAACTACGCCATTTGTTCCTCGAGGTGGACGAGAGAACTTAACGGCCTTCGCCGTCGTAAATTCAGATCCTGGTGAGGATTATGGAAAGTTCACCGTGCTGCAACTACAACGATCGACAAATATCGCAGGACCATCACAAGTTGCATCCAACTTCGAAGCCAATCCGACTGTAGCGCTCTCACTATCGCTACTTCGTCAAGGTGGATCTGATGTAGTTCTAGGTAACTTATTGACGCTGCCAGTTGGTGGTGGACTTCTATATGTACAACCTGTCTATGTTCGTGCAACTGCGAATGCCGCTGCGTATCCATTACTTCAGAAAGTCTTGGTCTCATTCGGTGAGAAGATCGGATTTGATGACACTCTAAGTGGCGCGCTAAATCAAGTATTTGGTGGTGATAGCGGCACAGCTGCGCCATCGCGTCCATCAACAGGTGGCTCTACCGATCAAACTCCGGCTCAAGAAGATCTCGCGCAAGCGTTAGCAAGTGCACAACGTGCGCTCGCTGATGCACAAGCTGCGCTCTCACGTGGTGACTTTGCGGCATATGGTCAGGCGCAAGATCGACTAAAAGCTGCAATTGAAGCTGCGGTGGCAGCACAGAATCGCTAACTCCTAATTTTGGAGTTTGAGTACTTGCCCCTAAAGTTCGGGGTACCGACGCGGGGTGGAGCAGCTCGGTAGCTCGCTGGGCTCATAACCCAGAGGTCGTAGGTTCAAATCCTGCCCCCGCTACCAAAATAAAAGCGCCCGATCACTCGGGCGCTTTCTACTTCTAATCCTTCTTCTTGCTATCGGAGATTCGACCAGCATGTCCAACGGCGGTTGGATCGAGCTTGGATTTAATTAAGCTAGCGACCGTTGAAATTAAGAGAATCAATCCGATTACTATGAGTGAGAAGTTGGTAGAGATCTTGGGGACCGAACCAAATTCTTGGTAGATCCAGAGCATGATCAGCTTGATTCCGATAAAGACGAGAATAAAGGAGAGCCCTAGAGAGAAGTAAATTAACTTCTGTACCAGGTTCTTCATCAGAAAATAGAGGGCGCGTAGACCTAGGAGCGCAAAGGCATTTGCAGCAAAGACCAAGTAAGGCTCTTGAGTTACGCCAAAGGTCGCTGGAATTGAATCTAGAGCAAAGAGTAAGTCGGTTGCTCCAATAGCGATCATCACTAGTAGAAGCGGGGTAGCAAAACGCTTCCCATTCTCTTTTATGAAGAGCTTTGCGCCATGGTACTTATCGGTGAAGGCTAACTTTCGCTGGGCGAAATTCACGATTGCGTTATCGGTTAGATCAGGGTCCTCATCCCAGTGTTGCATCAACTTTATTCCGGTCCACAGGAGGATGGCACCGAAGATCACGAATGTAAAGGCAAATGCCTCAAGCGCTGCAGCTCCGATTGCTATGAAAATAGCGCGCATAATGAGGGCCAAAACGATTCCCACCATGAGAACTCGTTGGTGGTAAATCGTGGGGACGGCAAAATTAGTAAGAATAATGATGAAGACAAAGAGGTTATCCATCGAGAGCGATTTCTCTACGATGTATGCGGCGAAATACTCTTTTCCAAATTGTGCGCCGAAATCCGACCAGACCCAAACTCCGAAGCCAACTGCTACGGCTATATAGAAGATTGACCAGAAAGTCGCCTCTTTGAAGGAGACATCATGTGGCTTGCGAGTTGAAGTTAGAAGATCAAAGATAAGTAGGCCAAGAATGAAAGCTACGGTTAATAGCCAGATTGATGTCGTTATATTCACGCCGCGAGGGTAGTGGCGCGATTCAAGCGGAGCGAATTCAAAACCACAAAGAGACTTGAAAATGCCATGGCGGCGCCGGCATACATAGGACTTAACGAACCGGTAGCTGCAATAGGAATACCGATAACGTTATAAATAAAGGCCCAACCGAGATTAGAGCGGATAATTCTCAGCGTTTTCTTAGCGAGAGTTATCGACTCTATAGCGGTTAATAGCGAAGCTCTCATCAGAGTGATATCGGCAGTTGCAACAGCGGTATCTGTTCCGGTTCCCATCGCCATGCTCAAATTCGCCGCAGATAACGCAGCGGCATCATTGATGCCATCGCCAATCATGAGCACCTTTGCACCATTTGCTTGCAGCTCTTCAATCTTTGTAATTTTTCGCTCTGGTGTAGCGCTTGCAATTACATTCTTACTTGGAATGCCAACTTCAAGAGCAATCTGGTGAGCAGCGGCTTCATTATCACCGGTTAGCAACCAAGTATCTATCCCGCGCTCCTGAAAAGCTTCTATCGCCCGTGAGCTATCTTCTCTAAGGGTGTCGCCGACTTCGTATGCTGCAACAGCTATTCCATCGATTGAAACAACTGAGATGGAATTACCGTGAAGTCGAGCCGCGCTAATTGCGCTCTCAATCTCATTAGGGAAACTTAGAGTTGCTCTACGAATTGCCTCAGGCGATCCAACTAGAACCGGAAAAGTCGCCGAATCAAATTGAACTCTAGCGGCCGCTCCCATTCCAGCAGATTCGGTGTACTCCGAGATTGATTTTCGAGCAATTCCTCTTTCAAGGAAGCTCTTTGTTATAGCTGCTGCGACGGGATGGTTACTCTCATGCTCAATTGCATGAATAGCCATGAAGATCTCATGGTTACTTAATGGAAGTTTTTTAGCATCCACAAGTACTTCTTGTTGAACGCGCATCGCACCGGTTGTCAGCGTTCCAGTCTTATCAAATACGACGGTATCGATTTTTGGCGCAACCTCAAGGACTGCGACTTTTCGAAGGATGATGCCGCGATTTGCGCCGCGACCGGATGCGACTAAGAGAGCTACCGGAGTTGCAAGCCCGAGCGCACAAGGGCAGGCAATTACCAAGACTGCGACCGCTGCTGCGATTGAAGGCGCTAGTTCATTTCCCAGCGAGATCCAAGTTGAGAGAGTCGCGATTGCGATCAGGACAACGATGGGAACAAAGACTCCGCTAATGCGATCTGCAACCCGCTGAATAGGAGCTTTCTCAGCCTGGGCCGCGAGAACCATCTTGGTTATTCGAGATAACTCGGTATCAGATCCGACTCGTTTCGCTTCAATAATGAGTCGACCATTTTGATTAATTGCCCCAGCAATTACCTCCGAGCCTGGCTTCACTTCAACTGGGAGAGACTCACCGGTTAGAAGTGAGTTATCAACGCTGCCAATTCCTTCTATAACCAGACCATCAGTTGGGAATCTCTCGCCTGGCTTAACAATGCAGCGATCTCCGACAACTAAATTCTCAATTGGCGCTACAACTTCTTCGCCGCCGCGCAGGATCACTACCTCTTTTGGATTGAGCGATAGGAGATGAGATAAAGCAGAGCCAGCGCGACGCTTTGCGATTGACTCTAGATATCTTCCAAAGATAATAAAGGTGACTACTGCAGCTGCGACTTCGGCGTAAATATCCCCGGCCCCGGTCGAATTTGCATAAATCGACCAGATAAAAGCAGTTAAAGATCCAAGAGAAATTAAGTTATCCATCGTTGGATGAAAGAGGTTACGGAGCGCAGCTCGATGAATTGGCCAGGCAAGAATTAGGACAACCGGCGCGCTCAGCGTAATGACGAGCCAGCCAGTTGGGGAGTAGAGCGGCGCAGGAAGGCCGAGATCGGCAATAGCGCCTAATAGATAATCATCGAGCCTGAAGTGGAGCGAGTGCCACATCGAAAGAACGATGACGGGAATAGTTAGTGTTAAGGAGAGAAATACGCGCAGACCGAGGCGCCTCGTATTTGAAAAACTTTCACTCTCATCGGTCCGTAACTTTGCGCTATATCCCGCAGCTTTAACGGCATCAATCAGCGCTTTGGTAGCGGTGCCTTGTGGAACGAGTATGTGAGCGGTCTCAGTTGCTAGATTGACGGTTGCTTTTGCACCGGGGACTTTATTTAAAGAACGCTCTACGGTTGCAACGCAGGAAGAACAAGTCATTCCTTCAATATTTAAATCGACCTGTTCAATCGAGCTCATGGCGAGTTACCACCGGAGTTGATGGACTCTAGAAATTGGGTATGGAGCGCACGGTTTGCAGAGATTCCACTCTTTCCAAAGGGGCCAGCATTTCCTTCAAGATCTGAGAAGATTCCACCGGCTTCTTCAACTATTACAGCCAATGGGACCATGTCCCAGAGCGCAAGGGCTGGTTCGGCTGCGATATCTACAGCGCCTTCTGCAACCAGCATATGTGACCAGAAGTCACCGATACCCCGTACTCGCCAGACTTTATCTAGAAAGTTTAAGTAATTCACTTTTCGCTGGCCCCAACCTGCTAAATCAGAGAAGGAAAGTGAGGCGTCAGAGAGTTCTGAAACTTTCGATGCATAGATCTGTGTCGCTATCCCACCGTTTACTTCGGTGTATGCGCCGAAGCCTGTTGCGGCATACCATCTTCTAAATAGCGCGGGCGCGCTAACCATTCCTGCAATCACTCGATCAACGCCACTTTCATTGCGATGAACTAGCCCGATTAACGAGGCCCAAATTGGAACTCCACGCAAAAAATTCTTAGTACCATCAATTGGATCAATTACCCAGTAACGAGTATTCACATCAATCGACTCAGGTCTTCCATACTCTTCACCAATAATTAGATCCTTTGGCCGCTCTTCCGCGAGAATCTCGCGAATCTTCCGTTCAACTGCTCTATCAGCATCAGTCACCGGTGTTGCATCGGGCTTGGTCTCAATCTCAAGATCTTGAGCGCTATAGCGATCGAGTGAAATCGCATCGCTAGCATCAGCTAGGCGCTTTAGAAGTTCTATATCTCCGGTTAACTCTCCGGGGTAAGTCGCCATAGGCGTTAGGTTATAGGTTGCGAAGATGAAGCGAGGATTCGACGAAGCCCCGCGATGCGCATAGAGGTTCTGCCCTCGCTGGGGATGTTGTTTAGAGCACACCCAGCTTCTATATGTGAGCAGTTCTTTGGACAGTTCACAATAGCTTCTGCGAGTTCCTCGAAGGCGCTAATCACTCGCGATTGATCTACATGCTCTAAGCCAAATGAGCGAACTCCCGGGGTATCAAAGATCCAGCCACCATCTGGAAGTTCTAAAGCATATGCACTTGATGAGGTATGTCTTCCTTTACCTGTTGCGAAATTAACATAACCAGTTGTGCGCGATTGGCTATTAAGCAGCGCATTGAAGAGCGTTGATTTACCAACTCCCGAGTGGCCAATCAGGACTGACTTCTTGCCGGTTAATTTTTCACGGAGTGAGCCAAGAACTTTCAGGTCACCAGCTTTTACAGATAGCACAAAAGTAGAGATATCAAGAGCTTCATAGGATTGTAGGAACTCAGCGGGATCTATTAAATCTGATTTGGTGATCACAAGTATCGGTTCAATACCTTGGTCGTAAGCGACAACTAAACAGCGATCGACAAAGCCATGTCTTGGGGTTGGATCTGCTGCGGCAACAACAATCACTAGTTGATCTACATTTGCCGCCACGGACTTTTCAAATGCTCCGATGTCATCGACAGTTCTCGACAATAAATTCTTACGTGGCATCACTTCAACCGCTCTTGCCAAGGTTCCATCCTTGCCGGTGACATCGCCATCTAGTCGAATCAAATCTCCGACAACAACTGAGTTCTTACCAAGTTCCCGGGCTTTCATCGCCGTAACTACAACTCTCGCATCGGTTAAGCAGGTAATCCGACCTCTATCTACAGTTGTGAC
>JALRKE010000053.1 GCA_023254845.1 Candidatus Nanopelagicaceae bacterium
ATCGCTTCCTCTCTATTCCTAATGTCTAGCTAAAACCGTATAACAAACAATGGCGCGATTATCCATGTGCATGGAGTGGTTTTCCAGCCAGGGCAAGGTGAGCCTCGCCCATTGCCTCAGAGAGCGTTGGGTGAGCGTGAATAAGTGGCGCGACGTCAAAGGCATCGGCCTGCCAATTGAAGATCAATTGTGCCTCAGCGAGAAGTTCTCCAACTCGTGAACCAACCATGTGAATTCCTAGTACTGGTCCATTCTTTGCGGAGACCAATTTGATCGATCCTGCGGTCTTGAGAATTTGTGCCTTTCCGTTACCGGCGAGGTCATAATTTAATTCGACTACATCAAATCCCTTTGCCTTTGCAGCAGCAGTAGTTAGTCCAACGGATGCAACTTCAGGCTCAGAATATGTAACTCGGGGAACTCCATCGTAATTAATTGCTCGTGGATTCAATCCGGCAATTTCTTCGGCAACAAGTATCCCTTCAGCAAATCCAACATGAGCGAGTTGCAGCGTTGGAATCAAATCGCCAACTGCCCAGATTCCAGGAACGTTAGTCCGACATTTTTCATCAACGATGATGTATCCACGATCCATCTTGATGCCCTGTTCTTCATACCCAAGATTTGCCGAGACCGGCCCACGTCCGACGGCAACTAATAGGAGTTCGGCATTAAATGTCTTTCCATCCTCTAGCGTCACAGTGACGCCCGAGTTAGTTTTTGCAACGCTCTTAAATTTCGTTCCAAGTTCAAAGTTGATACCACGCTTGCGGAAGGCTCGCTCAAGTTGCTTGCTGGATGACTCATCTTCAAGTGCGATCAAATGAGGAAGCGCCTCAATAATTGTTACTTCTGAACCAAAAGACTTCCACACCGATGCGAACTCACAGCCAATTACTCCGCCGCCAAGAACAATCACGGACTTAGGCACATAATTAAGATGCATAGCATGGTCGCTCGTCATTACCTGAGTTCCATCAAGCTCTAGACCAGGAAGTGATTTCGCGTAGGATCCCGTTGCGAGAACAACATTCTTTCCGGTGTAACGCTCTCCATTGACCTCTACGGTGTTCTTCGAGACTAATTTTCCTGCGCCCTCTACATAAGTTACGTTTCGCGACTTTACGAGACCTTGCAGGCCCTTGTGGAGCTTTGAGATGACTCCATCTTTGTACGAGTTAACTCCAGCCATGTCAATCGAATGGAACTCTGCTTTAACTCCAAACTCCGAAGCATGGCGGGTGTTATCTGCGATCTCGCCAGCATGAAGTAGCGCTTTCGTTGGTATGCAACCTCGGTGTAGACAGGTGCCACCTAGCTTCTCTTTCTCGATAAGAACGACCTTGAGACCGAGTTGGGATGCGCGAAGCGCACAGGCATATCCACCGCTACCACCGCCGAGAATTACAAGATCAAAATCTGCCACGCTAACCTCACAACTTCACTAGTACTAGTACCGCATGCATCTTGAGCCTATCTTGCCAGTTTCACCGGCCAACTAGGTCCTCGGCAAATGCGAGAAGTGTGCGAAGTGCGACACCTGTGCCGCCCACAGTGGTGTAACCGTGAGGTTTTGATTCGTTATAAGCAGGGCCAGCGATATCGAGATGGAGCCAGGGTAGATCTGGGGCGACGAAGTCTTTCAAGAATAGTCCGGCCACCAACATTCCGCCCATCCGCTCACCGATATTTGCGATATCAGCAACAGGAGAATCAAGGGAAGCGCGTAACTCTTCAGGAAGCGGCATTGGCCAGAACTGTTCGCCAGTTCGATTGACCGTCTCCAGGAATTGATCACGGAATTTCTCATTGTTTGTCATTACCGCGCTGGTACGAGTTCCAAGTGCAACGACTTGAGCACCGGTGAGAGTCGCAACGTCAACAATTCCATCTAGCTTGCCACCTTTATTTCCGACTTCGGCAGCCTTAACTAGGGCATCGGCAAGAATTAGACGACCCTCCGCGTCGGGATTTAGTACTTCAACAGTCTTGCCGCCATAAATCGTGATGATGTCACTCGGCCTGGTGGCAGTATCACTGACCATGTTTTCGGCAAGTGGCGCCCAAGCATCGATCTCAATCGGCACTTTCAATTCTGCGATGGCCAGGATTGCCGCAGATACGGCGGCAGCGCCACTCATATCGGATTTCATCGCTTCCATTCCTTGCGCAGGTTTTAGCGCAAGACCTCCGGTATCAAACGTGATTCCCTTACCAACATATGCGAGCCGCTTTTTGGCGCCTCTTGGACGATATGAAATGTGGAGTAAGCGAGGAGGGTTTGCTGAACCTTGTCCCACTCCAATAATTCCTCCATAACCCGACTTCTTAAGTTGCTGGTCATTTAGCACTTCTACCTTTAGCGAGAGCTTCTTCGCCAATGGCAGGAACTTTGCAGTGAAAGAGACTGGATTTAGATGACTTGGGGGAGTGTTTACCAAGTCCCTTACGAGATGGCTATATTTCGAAATCACTTCAGCGCGCTTAAGCGCCTCTTGGAGCTTCTTATCCTTCGCAAAATTTGTATGTATCTCAATCTTCGATAGCGGAGCCTTACGATCTGGTTTTGTTGCGCCTCGGAACTCGTCGAACGCGTAGGAGCCTAGAAGGGCGCCCTCAGCGATTGCAGCCGCTTCTTCACGGGTCTTATGTGGAAGCGCAAAGGTTGCGCTCTTTTGGCCTAGAAGGGATCGCGCTGCAGCGCCGGCGGCGCGTCGGAGAACTTCATGAGTGACTTCACCACCACCAAGACCGGTCAGAAGAATCAACCTTGTACTCTCACCGGGCAATTTGATTACTTCATCGCTTGTTCCGGTTGCACCCAGATCCTCTAGCGCTTCAAGGATCGAAGCAGTATTGAATCTAATGCCGCTTGTCAAAATTGCGAGCTTCTTCTTATCGTCTCTTTTCAACCCAAGTACTAATACATCAGAAGTTAGTTGGGCATCCGTCGCGCGAATTGTTGGGGTCATTGCGCTAGGTTATTGGAGTGATGATGTCTGCGCCATTAAAGCGCTCTCCGATACATGACTTCCATGAGAACGCTGGCGCGAAGCTCGCTGACTTTGGTGGCTGGGAGATGCCAATCGAATATCCCCAAGACCGAGGTGGCGGAGTTCTTAATGAGCACGCTGCGGTCCGCGAAAAAGTGGGCCTTTTTGATGTCTCCCATCTTGGGAAAGCCGAGGTCAAGGGATTTGGAGCCCTGCAATTCCTAAATGGTTGTATTACAAATGATCTCGAGAAGATTTCTGATGGCCAGGCCCAATACAACTTGCTTTGTGATGATCTAACCGGTGGAGTTATTGATGACCTTATTATCTACCGACGAAGCACTGAAGATCTCTTCCTAGTTCCTAATGCCGCAAATACGTCCGAAGTTGTTGAGCGGTTGAAGAAAGCTGCTCCTGAGAGCGTTGTTGTTAATAATCTCCATGAGAAGTATGGAGTCTTTGCCCTTCAAGGACCTCTTGCAGAACACGTTTTAAGAGAGCTCAAGATCGATATCAATTTAGACTACATGTCTTTTGCTGAAGGAGATATTGCCGGAAAGAAATCAATAATCTGTCGTACCGGCTACACCGGGGAACTTGGATTTGAAATTCTACCCAGATGGGAGGATGCAAGATTAGTTTGGGATGCATTAGTTAGTGCGGTACTAAACGCTGGCGGATTAGTTGCCGGCTTGGGCGCGCGAGACACTCTTAGAACAGAGATGGGCTACCCGCTACATGGCCATGAACTCTCTCTTACCATTTCACCGGTTCAAGCGAGTGCCAGTTGGGCCGTGGCTTGGCGGAAAGAGAAGTTCTGGGGCAGAAGCATTCTCGTCAAAGAACGCGAGGAAGGAAGTGCGAAAATCTTGCGAGGTTTGATCCTGCTTGATCGCGGGATCCCAAGGGCAGGAATGGAAATTCTTAGAGATGATGTTGGAGTTGGAATAACTACGAGTGGAACTTTCTCGCCAACCTTAAAGCAAGGAATCGCGCTAGCGCTAATCTCCAAGGAGATTCAACCTGAGGAAGAAGTCAGCGTTGATATTCGAGGAAAAAAGGTGAGGGCTAAAGTTGTTAAGCCACCTTTTCTGCCCGCGCGTGTTCGTTAGCCGCGCGCCACACTGCAACTGAATCAAGTCGAGATTTTGCTCTTCTGAGCGCTCCTAAAACGGATTTAGCGGAGATAAAGATTAACGAGGCGGTCACTATCGCTCTCGGAAGATCCCAAGATAGAGCTGTGGCAAAGTGAAACGTTAAGAACCTGCCGAAATTTTCCATTACGGATGCTCCCGGAAGATAAGAGAGCTGGGTATCACTTCCTAAGAGCCAGGGCCAGAGTTGTAGATCCATAAGCGCCCCGAAAAGCAGCGCCGCAAAAACCCCATAGGCCATAAGCAGTACTCGTTCCAATTGAAAAGAAAGTCTCTTAGGAATTACTGATACTCCCGCAGCAATCCAACCTGCAGCGAGGGCTTGGAATGGCAGCCATGGTCCGATCCCGCCAGTTATCAATGAGCTAACCAGAATTGCGAGTAGCGCAATGACAAAACCTATTTGGGGACCAAGCGCGCGCGCTGCAAGAATTATGAGAAACCACATTGGCTCAACTCCTACTGCGCCTGCTCCTAAGAGTCGAAGAGCTGATATCAGGGCTACAAGAACAGCGACTATCGCAACTATCTTGCTATCCAATAATGTTGCATTGATTTGGAATGTAATCATGGCAACAGAAAGAATTCCAAAGAGCGCCGCAAGCCAAGTAGCTTGATTTAAAGCAGCTAATCCAAGGGATTCAATATTTATAAACACCGGCCAGGTGAAGAGGAAGAAGCCGAATAGATTTATAAGGATAAATAAACTAGTTGAGGCTTTTCTCATTTATTCTCCATGGCTCTGCGAACATCAGAGACAGTTAGGACGCCTTTATCTGGAAGGGCTTTGGCAACCTGAGGTGCGAAAGCTGGTGAAGCTATGAGTGAAGTTGTTGTCGAATCATCTGAGATCAATTCTCCATCAGCTATGAAAAGTACTCGCTCTGCAAGTTCGGCAACTAATTCCACATCATGTGTGGCAAGCAGGATTGATCGATCTTGAGAGGCGATCTGCTTGAGCATCCCCACGAGATTCCGCTTTGCCTCGTAGTCAAAGCCACGAGTTGGCTCATCAAGAACAATAGCGCGTGGATTTCCGGAGAGAAGAACGCTAAGCGCAAGAGCGAGTTTTTGACCTTCAGAGAGATCACGGGGATGAATTGATTGGGAAATTGTTCCAATCAACCCGGTGAGGATTTCAAATGTTTTTCCCGAAGTTGCTCCATTATCTATGTCAGCCTGCCTGCACTCTTCGCCCACGGTGACTTCTATTAGTAAGTCACCCGGTTCTTGAGGAACATAACCAATCGCACTTATCAGTTCTCTTGAATCAAAGCTGCGTGGATCTTTACCCAGAACTTTCACGGTACCTGTTATGACTGGCGAAAGCCCGACGAGGGATTTGAGAAGCGTGGACTTCCCAGCGCCATTTCGACCCATCAGGGCGACAATCTCACCGGATTTAATCTCCAAATTAATCTCCCGTAGCGCGTACTTTGAATTCTCATCGCTGTAAGAGCAATTCAGGCCGCGAATTTCGATCAAGCTCTCACCCTTGAGGTTGCTAGCACTTCTCTTGATAGCAGGTATCTCAATAGCAGAGCGACGGAACTCGCGAATTGTTAACGGCAACTCTTCAAATCCAGTCACTCGAGCTAACTCAACTAATGGTGGAGCAATTGGTGAAGAGAGGAGAATCTCCCTCGTTTCGCCGAGTTGGACGTCA
>JALRKE010000054.1 GCA_023254845.1 Candidatus Nanopelagicaceae bacterium
AATGATTTCAAATTGCTTTGCCTCAAGGAGGCTTTTGTAGAAGTGATCGTTTGATTGCGTTCCGAGCCAGAGTTGAAAAGAGGGATTAGCTTCTTTCGCCAGATTGATTGCAAGATCTAGGGAGGGTTCCAATGTGTCTGCACCTGGAAGTGTGTAGATATCCAGGTAGAAGCGCTTTCGACTCTCATCTGGGTTAAGGGTTATGAAGCTTTGCCAATCCTCGCTATCAGAATTCTTCGTAAGTCGCGTAATAGCACTCTCGAAAAAGCCACGAATAAATTCACGCGCTTCGATATCCCCGATGCTCTTATCGTTTGGATTAAGAGAATGGAGGTTGGAGTTGGCGATGTGTTTTACGACCGCCAGATCATCCTGGGTGGCTTCACGAGTGACTAGTTCCACGCGGCAAAAGTAGCGGGTTACTCAAAGAGAAACGTTATGGACCCCATAGCGGGTTAAGTAGCAAAGGGCTTTGAGAGGTGTAAGAATTCCGACCCATGGACCTGCAGACCTTCTTCTACTCCTTAGTTGGTTTCACGGCCTTGATGGGTTTCCGTGCTTGGCAGAAAATGGGTAAGACCTATTTAGACCCTGATGCAAAGAGTAGAAATCATCGTCGCGGTGAGGATGAGTTCTTTCGCTGGTTGATAGTCGTCACCGTAATCGCAGTCCTCACCTTCTCTTGGTATGCATAGGAGTTAAACAATGACGGAAACTTTTAAGTGTCCTTGCGGATGTCCACCAAATAATTGCACTTGCTGCTGCAGCAAGCCTGAGGGATGCGGCCACCGGCCGAAATAATTACTTCTCGTTTTCTTTAGAAATTGCTATGGACTCTTCTCCGATTTGAACAATACGTTTGAAAGAGAATGCGACAACGATTAACGAAATCAAGCCACCAATCAAGTAGGGAAGCCTCAATCCACCACGAGCTATAAAGCCCCCAATGACAGATCCAATTGGCATCAACCCCCAGACAATTGTTCTTCGCGCTCCATGGATACGACCATAAAGCTCGCGAGGGATGATGCTCTGATAAACACTCATCAGAAGTATGTTCCAAACTGAGATCGTTGCTCCAATAATCACTGCTAATGGCAGGAAGTACCAAACATTGGGCACCAATCCAATTATGAATATTGGAACCGAAGCAATTAACAGGTTAAATGCGAGAGCTCGACCTCTTCCCATTGACTTGGAGATTCTTGGAGCGAGTACTGATCCGACAAGGGCCCCCAGGCCTTGAATCGCAAGAAGTACACCTAGGTATCTCGGCTCCACTCCCAACTCCTCGATGATAAAGAGGGGTGCGATTGCATTTGAGAGTGAAAAGAAGAATCCCAACAGAGTTGTGATCACAACAAGATGAAAGATCCGCTTCTCTTCATACATATATTTGATTCCAAACTTAATCTCATTGAAAAAGTGTGGAGCTGGGTCATCCGGGCTCTTAGGAGCGGGCTTTAAGGACGCGTGGAAGGGGAAGATAGAGACTATTAGCGCAGCGATTGCAAAGCCAACGCCAGAGAGGAAGAAGGGCAGCGCTATCGCGACTGCATATAGAAAACCACCCAAAGGAGTTCCAACAAACTGAGCGACGATAACTTCAGCTGTGTTTAGTCGAGAGTTTCCACGTTCTAATTGATCTGACTTAAGAATCTCGGGAAGTATCGCTTGGGAAGTAGTGTCCACTAAAACTTCGCATACGCCCCATGAGAATGTCGCAACGAGAAGTATCTCTATGGTCATCGCATCTTGATAAACAATGTAGGAAACAACCAGGCCAATCAAAGCGCGCGCTATGTTTCCGAGGAAAAGCGCTTTGCGGCGATCAACTCGATCAACTATCGCCCCAATAGGAACGGCAAAGAAGAGCCAGGGAAGGAGCGATAAGGCAGAGAGAAGTGAGATTAGGACCGGATCCCGAGTGAGTGTGATTGCAAGCAATGGTGCGGCAAGACGGAGCACGCCGTCTGCCAAATTAGTTATTAGCCCCGCGCTCCAGATGCGATTAAAATCTGGTCCAAGTCCTGTACTCATAAGCGCCCGATACTAGCCCGCGATTTCAATACTTAAACAATCTTGGCTCTAGAGTTGAGGGGTGAATTTTGAAGTCATAACAGATTTTAAAGATGCTATTGATTTCTTGAGTGATGATTTACGGGCTCTTAGACTATTTAAAACTTGGATTCCCAGAGAAAAATTCATTGAGCTCCTTCATTCTGATTCTGGCGTCTCCATCTACAGATCCGACCCGACCCCAATCGCCTTTTCGCTCGGAATCGAACCACCAATACGTAGCACTTGGATGAGATTGAATATTGAAAGGGGAGCGCTAGGAATCAAGGAGATAAGAGCCAAGGAGAGATCGGATTGGGAAACCTACTCAATTGAAGTTCCGACTGAAGGCCAAGTTAGCTCTGAGGTTAGCAGTCGAAGCGATTCTGATATTGATTCCTTCTTAAAGTTGCATGCGCCTAAGTCATCGGTCTTCCCGGGCAACCAGGAAATAGTTAGGTGGGTATGTATCGATATTGATGGTGAATTAGCTGGAGTCTCGGCGATCTGTCGCTGGGAGTCTGGGGAGCATGTCGTTGTCTCAGTAGCAACACACACTCACTTGCGTGGCCGAGGGGTAGGTTTGAGATTGATGAATCAAACCCTGAAGGTGGCTCAGCAAAATTCAATACCCAATCTCTGCCTGGGCGTCGTGAGCGAGAATGGTCCAGCAATTGCGCTCTATGAGAAGGCCGGATGGAAGCCACTCTTCAAGTTCACCTATCTGGAGCGTGATTGAGTTTGCCAAGTTAACTATAAATTCACTTCTCATTAGCGGGCATTGCTCTCAGAAAATACTATCTTTCCTCAGTGCGCAAGCTCGTTGCAGAGTTTACTGGAACCGCATTTATAACAGCGGCGGTCATAGGTTCGGCAATTATGGCGACGAACTTGACGAAAGATGGAGCGGTCTGGCTTTTAGTTAATATGGTGAGCACCGTATCCGCGCTTTATTTATCCATAATTTTATTTGCTTCAATTAGCGGAGCACATTTCAATCCTGTTGTAACCCTTGTCAAGGTAATCCAAAATGAAATCGCCTGGCAGAGAGCCTCTCAGTATGTCCTAGTCCAGCTACTGGGGGCCATCTTTGGAGCCGGCTTAGCGCACTTCTTCTTTGATTATTCAATCTTAAGTATTTCAGAGATTGATCGATTCGGGTCCAATATCTTTTTATCTGAATTGATTGCAAGTTTTGGTCTAGTCCTTATCGTTATTGCAAGTTGGCGAAAATTCAAAATTCGAACTCGTGCAGCACTAGTCTCCTTATGGATTGCATCTGCTTACTTCTTCACCTCATCGACATCATTTGCAAATCCCGCCGTCTCTTTAGGAAGAATGCTCACGGATTCATTAGCGGGGCTTTCTCCTTCATCGATTGGACTATTCTTTCCCGCTCAATTCCTTGGAGGATTACTCGCTCTCGCATTTGCAAACTACTTAGCTAGGAGTAAGAGTGAGTAAGAAGCCGACTGTTCTCTTTGTTTGTGTGCATAACGCGGGACGTTCACAGATGGCAGCAGGATTTATGGAGTATCACGGCGATGGTCGAGTTGAGGTGTTTTCAGCGGGAAGTGCACCAAAAGAGAGTATCAATCCTGTGGCAGTAGAGGCGATGCTGGAAAGAGGTATCGATATCGCTAATCGCAAACCGAAAGTGCTAACGAGTGAGTCTGTGCAGGCAAGTGATGTTGTAATCACGATGGGATGTGGAGACGCCTGCCCCTTCTATCCAGGAAAGCGATATGAAGATTGGGCTCTGGAGGATCCCGCCGGTCAAGATTTGGTATTTGTAAGGAGGGTTCGCGATGAAATTGAAGGTCGAGTGAAGCAATTGTTATCTGAAATCCTCTAATTTCTCAGAATTATTGGTTATTTTTGAGAAATGAGTGGCGAAGTAGTTCCAGTTTTTTCGGGTGGAGTTGGTAGAAGTGGCACAACAATCGTTGGTCGTATCCTTCGCCGCCACCCTGAATTGTTCGCCGGTGCACCTAATGAAATAAAATTCATCACGGAGACCTATGGACTCATTGATTTAGTATTTGGAATGAGGGATTTTATGCCCTCACAGATGACTAGAACCGGCAAGTTGACTAAATTAGTTCCACTTAATTCATCACAAAAATTCAGGTACCGACAATTTCGAAAGAGAATTCTAACTCACTGGTGGAGAAGAACAAACCGTCTTGGCGTTGAGAGCGGCTTACATCGCTCTATGAAACGTACTTCAATGATTGAACTTCTAGATAAACTTGAATCAGAGTTAGAGTTAGATGCACTTCAAGCGGCAAGAGAGTTTGTTTTTGGATTTATAAAGAATCATAAGAAGTATGTTGGGCAAAGGTTTTGGATGGATACAACGCCACCAAATATGATGTACGCAGACTGGATCTACAAATTATTGCCAGAGGCAAGATTTATCGAGATGCGACGTCATCCCTTAGATAACCTATCTTCAGTCCTCAAGGAGCCATGGGGTCCTAGCGATTTTGAAGAGTCACTCCCATGGATTAGAGATCGCCTATATCTTGCGACAGAAGCTAAGAAAAGTATTCCTGCCGAACAGCACCTAACCCTTTGGCTTGAGGACTTGGTATTGCATGATCGAGATGCTTCATACCGGGATCTGATCAGAATTGTTGGAATAGGCGATCATGAATCGATGCGTGAGTATTTTGATAGTGAAGTTTCAGCAGATAGAGCACATATTGGAAGATGGCAGAATGATTTCAGCAATCCAGAGAAAGTTCGTAGAATGTTTGAGGAGATTGTTGGTCCAGTCGAGAGGGAGCAATAGACTCTCGGCGTGAAAGCCACGAGGGAAGAACAAGAAAGATTATTGGCTCTCCAGCAGTTGGATTCTGATTTGGTTCAAATCAAACACAAGATGGGCACTCTTCCTATCGCTCGCCAATTCGATGAAGTTTCAAAAGAGTTGGTTGCTAAGCAGGACTTGCTAGTCGCAGCTCATACGGAACGAGATGACATAAAGCATGAACTCTCGCGTGCTGAGGTTGACGTGGAACAGGTTGTCGCTCGAATCGAGCGGGACGAGAAGCGACTCTCCTCGGGCCAAGGAAGCCCAAAAGAGTTAGAGCAACTTCAACATGAATTGGGATCTCTAGGAAAGCGTCGGGCAGAACTTGAGGAAGTCGAACTGGAGATTATGGTTCGAATCGAAGAAGTTGATAAGCGAATAAGAGAACTTGATGGGGAATGTAACAGCCTAAAGGAACAAGTAGGTGACCTAAAGGCAAGAAAGGAAGACGAGTTAAGTTCTTTGGAGAGTTCAGCAAAGAGGACTATTGAAGCGCGAGCGGAATTGGCACCAATGATCGATGGTGAACTTCTTTCGCTATACGAAAAGGTAAGAGCAAGTGGAGATGGAATCGGAGCGGCGAAGCTAGTTGGCAATCAATGCATGGGGTGCCACTTAACTATGAATGCCGCGGAACTTACTCGGATCAAGGCTCTGGCAGATGATGAGGTAGTTAGATGCGAGGAGTGCCGACGTATCTTGATTAGGCTCGATTGATGCCACGTCATTTCTTGCTTTACGCAGATGGTGGCTCGCGCGGAAACCCGGGGGAGGCCGCCTTCGGTGCCGTAATCAGTGAAAATGGAAAAGTCTTGGTAGAGCTGTCCGAGCGAATCGGAATTGCAACAAATAATGTCGCTGAATACAGCGGATTGATAGCGGGATTAAGAG
>JALRKE010000055.1 GCA_023254845.1 Candidatus Nanopelagicaceae bacterium
CACGCCGGCTAGGCCTTCGCTAATCCGGGATGTGGGCGGATTGTCTACTGAGCTGAGGTGTCGGCATCTACCCGCAAAAAATGGGCGCGATAGTGGCGCAACTCCTCGATGGATTCGCGGATATCCTCCAGCGCCTGATGGGCACCTTTTTTCGGTGCCGCCGGAATATCGGGTCGCCACCGCTGCATCAGGATCTTGAGTGTGCTCACATCCAGATTGCGGTAATGAAAGAAGGTCTCGAGTTCCGGCATGTGCCGCGCCATAAACCGCCGATCCTGACAGATCGAGTTGCCACACATCGGTGATGTGCCGGCCGGCACCCACTGGGCGAGAAAGGCGAGCGTTATCTCGGCAGCCGCTTTTTCGGAAAACGTGCTTGCTGTCCACCTGATAGCGTTGAAAATAATTGTTCAGCTTGTTCGGCTAATTCATATCTTCCAAGCACGCTCTTTGCAGCGCCAAGTTGTAAAGAGTTCTGTTCCCAGAGGATCTCTAAGAGGCTCTTTCCTTCAAACTCTGGATGTGCATGGGTTTGGGCAAAGAAACCAGGTATAACTCGCGCACCTAATTTGAAGGTGCCGGTATATCTAACGCTCTCATCTCCAGATAATCTACGTAAGAAGTGAGATTTACCAGTTCCATTCTTTCCTAAGATCGCTACTCGATCTTGATAGTAGATCTCAAAATCAAATGGCTCAGTCAAATTCTCCAGAGTCAGCGACTCGCATGTAACGACACGTTCACCAGTACGAGTGCTACGAAGATTTACTTTGACTTGTTGCTCAATTGGTGGTGGCGGAGGTGGACCAACTTCTTCGAATTTACGGAGACGAGTCTGCATTGCTCGATAGCGTGATGCCATATCCGGTGAAGATGCCGCCTGCCACTGGAGTGTTAGTACTAACTCCTTCAAACGCTTATGTTCATCTTCCCAGCGCTCTACTAACTGTGCGAACTGTGCATTTCTTGCTTTACGAGCCTCATGATAGGTATCAAAGCCCTCGCCATGTATCCAGGTTGAGTTTCCATTTATGCCCTGCTCGAGTGAGACTATTTTGTTTGCAGTAGCCGCTAAGAGTTCTCGATCATGGCTAATAAAGAGAATGGTTTTCTTTGAATTTCGGATCTCTTCTTCCAGCCATCGCTTCGCCGGAACATCCAAGTAGTTATCCGGCTCATCAAGAATTAGAACTTCATCGCTTCCCTTAAGGAGGCACTCCAGAACGAGCTTCTTCTGCTCGCCACCAGATAGAGAGTTAACCTCTCTATTGGCTACCCGATCATAGGTTTTGCCTAGCGCATTCGAGCATGCGATATCCCATAAGACCTCTTCGTCATAACCACCTGCATCGCCCCAATCAGCAAGAGCTTGGGCATATGCCATCTGCTCTTTCTCGGTATCACTTGCCGCCAGGGCTGCTTCGGCATCCTTTAATTTCTTGGCTGCGTTTCGAATCTTTGGTGATGAAACTGAGATAAGTAAGTCTCGCACCGTAGATTGGTCGCGAATTGATCCGATGAACTGGCGCATAATTCCCAGTCCGCCAGTAACAATTATGGTGCCGCTATCCGGTTCTAAGTCCCCAGCAATCATTCGAAAGAGCGTTGTTTTGCCCGAACCATTTGGCCCAATTAACGCAACCTTTGCCCCATCGCCAACGCGAAATGAGACATCACTTAACAACACTCGGCCATCAGATAAGGCAAACTCGATGCCGGTTACATTTATCTGGCCCAATTAATCCTCATCTCGGCGGGCAATCGTTATCTTTGCGCGCGCTTCCAATTCGCCATCGGTTGGATATTCAACTCCTACAAGAGTTAAGCCGCGTGCTGGGAAAACCAAACTTTCGCTAACGCGCTCTCGCTTCTCAAGCACATCTTCGACCCACTTCGGGGAGAATCTACCTTCACCGACTCGGACACATGCGCCGACTAGATTTCTGACCATCGAATAACAGAAAGCATCAGCGACAACGTCTGCGATTAAAAGATTATTTTCGCGGTGCCAATGAAAATTCTCGAGGCGACGGATCGTGGTCCCTACTCCTCCGGTCTTACAGAATGCAGCAAAGTCATGCTCGCCCAATAGGAGCTGGCTCGCCTCATTCATTGATCTCTCATCCAAATCTCGATACCAAGGTGCGATATCGAAGCGCTTTAGCGGCTCTAGCTGGCGACGGCCATCGGAAATCCTGTAGATGTACTTACGGCGAAGCGCTGAAAAACGGGCGTGAAAGAAAGCTGGAGCATGAGTAATCGCATTGATTCGAATATCCTCATCAAGCATTCGATTTAGGCGATAGATGAGATCCTCGCAGCGCCACTCTTTTCCATATTTATCTCGCTCTGGAAGATCAAAATGTGCAACTTGTGCGGTGGCATGAACTCCAGCATCGGTTCTTCCGGCAACAACTAATTCAACCTCACTTCGAGTAAGTCCTGAGATCGCTTCTTCCATTTCGCTTTGAACGGTGCGAAGTTCCGGTTGGCGGGCCCAACCATTGAAATTTGTGCCGTCGTAGGCAAAATCAATCCGAAAACGAAGAAACCCACTCCCAGGGTTGAGAGTGGGTTCCATCAGTAAAACGAAACTAATTAATCTGCAAGAACTTCAATGACCGCCATCGGAGCGTTATCGCCCTTACGTGGGCCGATCTTTGTGATTCTTGTGTAGCCACCATTACGTGATGCAAAGCGTGGGCCGATCTCGGTGAAGAGAGTATGTACAACGCTCTTATTTGAGATTGCAGCCATCACTTCGCGACGTGAAGCAAGGTCACCCTTCTTGGCATGGGTGATCAGCTTCTCGGCAAGAGGACGGAGACGACGAGCTTTCGCGTGGGTCGTACGGACTTTGCCATTTTCGAAGAGTTGCTCTGCGAGTGTGCGGAGCAATAACTTCTCATGTGCCGGGCCGCTTCCAAGACGCGGTCCCTTTGATGGTCTAGGCATGGTTGGTCTCCTATTTCTTACCTATTTAAGCCTGCTCATCAACGAGGCTCTCGTCGATGTCATAGTTCTGATGCTTCGTTGGATCGAATCCGACTGGTGAATCCTTGAGCTGTAGGCCCATGGAGACGATCTTCGCCTTCACTTCATCGATTGACTTTGATCCGAAGTTACGGATATCAAGTAGGTCAGCTTCACTGCGAGATAGCAGTTCTCCTACGGTGTGGATTCCTTCGCGCTTCAAGCAGTTGTAGGAACGGACGGTTAGGTCTAGATCCTCAATTGGAAGTGCTAGATCAGCGGCAAGAGCTGCATCTTGAATGGATGGTCCAAGGTCAATTCCCTCTGCTGCGTAATTCAATTCATGTGCAAGACCGAAGAGTTCAACAAGCGTCTTACCAGCAGATGCCATCGCATCGCGTGGTGCGAGCGAGCTCTTGGTCTCGACATCGATAATTAAACGATCAAAGTCGGTGCGCTGCTCGACACGAGTCGCTTCGACTTTGTAGGTAACGCGCAGAACTGGTGAGTAGATGGAGTCGACTGGGATACGGCCGATCTCAGCTCCTACTTGTTTGTTCTGGATTGCAGCAACATAACCGCGGCCGCGCTCGATCGTAAGTTCGATCTCAACATTTGCCTTGCTATTCAAAGTTGCGATGTGAAGATCTGGGTTATGGACTTCGACTCCGGCTGGAACCGCGACATCCTTACCAGTGATTGTGCCCGAACCGTTCTTACGAATGTAAGCGACGACTGGATCGTCGTTATCAGATGAGAGAACGAGGTTCTTGATGTTAAGGACGATATCTGTGAGATCTTCCTTTACACCCTCCAGAGTGGTGAACTCATGGAGCGCTCCAGCGACTCGGATGCTTGTTACAGCAGCTCCCGGGATTGATGAGAGCAGAGTGCGACGGAGTGAGTTTCCAAGGGTGTAGCCAAAACCTGGCTCTAGCGGCTCGATAACGAACCGTGAGCGATTCTCGCTAACTACTTCCTCAGTTAGTACGGGGCGTTGTGCGATTAGCACTTATTTCCTCCATTGTTCTGAGAGATCCGCTATTTGATCTCTCTCTTCGTTACTTTTATGAAGTTTTTTGGTTCTAGCCAAGTAATGGTTAATTACTTGGAGTAAAGCTCAACGATTAGCTGCTCTTGGACCTGGGTATCGATGATCGAACGGGTCGGTAGAGCGTGGACGATGATCCGCATCTGGGATGGAACTACTTCGATCCAAGCTGGGACGGATTTCTCACCAAATTCAGCGCTTGCGACGATGAATGGTGTGAGATCTTGAGACTTGGCGCGAACATCGACAATGTCATATTGAGAGACTCGATATGAAGGGATATCTACTTTCTGACCATTTACCAAGATATGTCCGTGGCGAACAAGTTGGCGCGCCATATCGCGGCTCTTTGCAAAGCCAGCGCGATAGATGACGTTATCGAGGCGTGACTCCAAGAGGATAAGTAGGTTCTCACCTGTCTTACCTGCGAGGCGGCTCGCTTCGGTGTAATAGTTGCGGAATTGCTTCTCGAGTACACCATAGATACGAGCGCACTTCTGCTTCTCGCGCATCTGTAGTAAGTACTCAGATTCCTTGGCACGACCGCGGCCGTGTTGTCCTGGTGGATATGGACGTGACTCAATCGGGCACTTTGGTCCATCGCACTTCGAGCCTTTAAGGAAAAGCTTTACTTTCTCGCGACGGCAGCGCTTGCAATCTGCTCCAACATAACGGGCCATTTAGTTTTCCTCCTTCTTATACTCGACGTGGTTTTGGTGGACGGCAGCCATTGTGTGCAAGAGGCGTTACATCTGCGATGGCGCCGACTTCCAGACCAGCTGCTTGTAGTGAACGAATTGCAGTCTCGCGTCCTGAGCCAGGGCCCTTAACGAAGACATCTACTTTCTTAACGCCATGTTCTTGGGCTTTCTTCGCGGCCGATTCGGCAGCAAGCTGGGCAGCGAATGGCGTTGATTTACGCGACCCTTTGAAGCCGACTCCGCCTGATGATGCCCATGCAAGGACGCCACCAGATGGATCGGTAATAGAGACGATGGTGTTGTTAAAAGTGCTCTTTATATAGGCATGGCCAAAAGCAACGTTTTTCTTCTCTTTCTTACGTGGCTTCGCCTTTGCCTTGGTTGGTGCAGCCGCAGCGGCTGGCTTTGCTTTAGGTGCGGCCATTACTTGGTCTCCTTCTTCTTACCAGCGATTGCAACGCGTGGTCCCTTACGTGTACGTGCATTTGTATGGGTGCGCTGACCGCGAACTGGAAGGCCCTTGCGATGGCGAATTCCTTGGTAGCACTGGATATCAACCTTGCGGCGGATATTTGCTGCGATCTCACGGCGGAGATCACCTTCGATCTTGTAATTCGCTTCGATAAATTCACGGAGCTTTATGAGATCGGGTTCTTGTAGATCCTTAACTCGGATATCTGGAGAAACACCGGTCGCAGCAAGAGTTGCTTTTGCGCGGGTCTCACCCATTCCGAAGATGTATTGAAGCGCGACCTCAAGCCGTTTTTCACGCGGCAGATCGACGCCAACTAGACGTGCCATTTATAGCTCTTTCCATAATCTGAAAGTCCTCCGCAACACTCCCGGATTAACCGGCTCCCGCTTTCAGTCAGGAGGTCAATCGCTCTCGCGATTGTTGTGTCACGCGTACTTGATATTAAGTTTTTTATTAAAACTATCCTTGGCGTTGCTTGTGACGGAGGTTGTCGCAGATAACCATGACGCGACCATTACGACGAATGACTTTGCACTTGTCGCAAATCTTC
>JALRKE010000056.1 GCA_023254845.1 Candidatus Nanopelagicaceae bacterium
TAGGGATCTCGGTATTCGTGGGACATTCGGCTGCGCATATTGAGGGAGCTGACTTAATCGTGCGCTCAAGCGCAATAACTTCTGAGAACCTTGAACTTGCTGCTGCGGCTAAATCCGGAAAGCCGTTACTTGGCAGAGCGGAAGCTTTAAGCAAGCTGTTGGTAGATAAGAAGTCTGTCGCTGTTGCAGGTACTCATGGAAAGACAACCACAACTTCGATGCTGACAGTAGCTCTACAAAGTTGTGGGCTAGATCCATCATTTGCCATCGGTGCTTCCATTCGAAACTCAGGCACAAATGCACACCACGGCTCAGGAGAAATTTTTGTCGTTGAGGCAGACGAGTCGGATGGCTCCTTTACTTCATATAAACCTTTTGGGGCAATCATCACAAATATTGAGTTAGATCATGTAGATAACTTCAAAGATCTAGCGAGTATCGATGATCTTTTTAGTCAATTCGTGGGCACAGTCTCTTCAAAGCTAGTTGCGTGTAGCGATGATGAGGGAGTGAGACGTTTGATTGCGAAAATTAGCATTGAAGAGAAGCGACTTGAGATTATTACCTATGGAACCGAAGGGGACCCTGATCTGCTCCTTGATCGAATTTTCTTGGGCGCTCGCGAAAGCAAAGCACGTCTCGTCTTTCGAGGTCGAGTTTGGGGTGAGATGGAGCTCGCAATTCCTGGGAGGCATAATCTTCTTAATGCTGCAGCGGCGGTTGCTATGGGATCTGAGTTGGGCGCTCCCATCGGACCTCTACTTGCGGGGCTAGGCAAATTCACGGGTGCGCGCCGTCGCTTTGAGATTCGTGGTTCAGCAAATGGCGTAACGGTGGTCGATGATTACGGGCATCATCCGACTGAAATTAAGGCGACCCTAGAAACAGCGCGGAATTTTGTAGGAACTGGTCGCGTATTCGTAATCTTCCAGCCACATAGATTCTCAAGGACAATGGCGTTTGCTGAAGATTTTGCCAAAGAGCTCGCCAGAGCTGATCACACTTATTTACTAGAGGTTTATCCAGCCGGCGAAACCCCGCTACCTGGGGTTAGCTCACTATCAATTTCTTCCCGAATGCCAAGAGAATTGGTTACTTACGAACCTTCGATGCCCGAAGTAATTTCAAAAGTGCTGCAAGTCGCAAAATCCGGAGATCTTATTTTGACCTTGGGCGCAGGCGATGTGAGCTCGCTCGCGCCGCTAATTGTTGAGAATCTTTAACTAAATTCATGAGACGTTTGATACTGATAGCTGCAATCGGCGCAATCTCCGGGCTGGCCTATCTACTGGGATGGTCAAGCGTATTTCCCGTGAAGAGTATTGAGATTGCCGAAAGCGATCAGACAATTGTCAAAGAATTATCCGATCGACTCAATCAGGTTCCAACCCCAATCATTGTTGGTGAACCAATCGCTCGAGTCGATAAGCGCGAGATCACAAGTAGATTGCGCACGCTAATTTGGGTAGAGGATGTTCAAGTACGGAGAAGTTTCCTCTCCGGAGAAGTAAGTATCTCGGTGGACCCGAGATCTGCAATCGCACAACTTGATTCGAGATGGAGCGCCAATCCAAGCGAATCGGGATTTCTTGGCTCTGACCTCGAATTCTTCTACGTCCCTCGGAGCGAAGTGGCTAAGGCGGCAAAATCTGGAGATGCTGATTGGCTATCACTTCCAACTCTCGCATTAGGATCCTCCGATCGCGCTCTGATTGAAGATGTTGCTGGCTTGATGGCCGCACTGCCGGGGATTGGGGCTGAGATAAATAGCGTCACCGCCCCAAATAGAGATTCATTAAGGACTTTGATCCGCTACAACGAGCGGGATTTGGATATTTCTTGGGGAAGTGTCAAAGAGCTAGAGCTCAAATTTGAAATAATGGCGCGACTACTTGAATTGAAGGCGAATCGAAATGTAAAACGGATTGATTTATCTGCACCTTTGGCGCCAATCGTTTCCAATAGTTAATTACTTGCTATAGAAAACTTCTCGCAAAACTCTCGTGTCGGTGTTTGCTACCTATCAGGTACACGCCTACTTTTGCGCGCACACTTTGGGGAAACCCTAAGTCTAAAGTTGAGAATTAGGGTTAAAAGAGAGGCGTATCGTGGCAACACCACAGAACTATTTAGCAGTAATAAAAGTTGTCGGAATTGGTGGCGGTGGAGTCAATGCAGTCAATCGAATGATTGATGCCGGACTCAAAGGAGTCGAATTCATCGCAATCAATACTGATGCGCAAGCTCTTCTTATGAGTGATGCAGATGTGAAACTCGACATTGGAAGAAAATTAACTCGCGGACTTGGCGCCGGTGCAAATCCAGAGATTGGAAAGCAAGCCGCAATTGATCACACCGAAGAGATCGAAGAAGTCTTACGTGGCTCGGATATGGTCTTTGTTACTGCTGGCGAAGGTGGCGGTACTGGCACTGGCGGCGCACCAGAAGTTGCAAAAATTGCGAAAGGTCTTGGTGCGCTAACAGTCGGCGTTGTGACTCGACCATTTAGCTTTGAAGGCAAGCGTCGCTCCACTCAAGCTGAGATTGGAATTGAAGAACTCCGTAAAGAAGTTGATACCTTGATTGTGATCCCAAATGATCGCCTCCTCTCAATCTCGGATCGTTCTATCTCTGCACCAGAAGCATTTAAGACCGCAGATCAAGTTCTTCTCTCGGGAGTACAAGGAATCACTGATTTAATTACAACCCCAGGTCTCATCAATCTTGACTTTGCCGATGTTAAGAGCGTTATGGATGGCGCGGGTTCGGCGCTAATGGGAATCGGTTCAGCGCGCGGTGAGGCACGAGCAACTCGAGCCGCAGAATTGGCAATCTCTTCGCCACTACTTGAAGCTTCGATTGAAGGTGCACACGGGGTACTTCTTTCAATCGCGGGCGGCTCTGATATGGGATTGTTCGAGATTAGCGAAGCCGCCGAGTTAGTTGCCAAGTGCGCACATCCCGATGCCAACATCATTTTTGGAACGGTAATTGATGACTCGCTAGGCGATGAGGTTCGAGTAACTGTAATTGCAGCAGGTTTTGATGGCGGAGCACCTAAGCGGTTATCGGTGCCGGTGCTTTCTACCGCAGGGCTAAATGGCCAGGCAGATCCGATACCGGCAAATGACCCGATCCAAGTAGCGATGGAAGCCCCCGCCCAAGCTCCAAAACGTCGGATTACTTTCGAGGAGTTAGTTTCTGAGGACGATATTGATGTCCCAGATTTCATGAAATAACTCTTTGGGGTTCGGGATGGCCAATACTCTCTTCACATCTCGGGTAGGTGGAGTTAGTTCTCCACCATTTGATTCCTTTAACTTAGCTTCCCATGTTGGAGATGACCCGGTGGCAGTCGCTAAAAACCGGGAAATTCTCGCCTCAATTATTGGTTTGCCGAGAAGCCAGATTTTCTTTATGAATCAAGTTCATGGCAACGTAGTTGCCGTTATTGACGGGGCCTCTGATTCTGAAGTCACTCCAACCGCAGATGCACTCTTTACAAAAACTCCAGGATTTGCGCTTGTTACCTTGATTGCAGATTGCACCCCCTTACTTTTGAAATCAAATAGCGCGATTGCGGCGGTACATGTTGGTCGAAAAGGGCTAGTCGCCGAAGTCTTTGAAGCGACCTTAGAGGTCTTCAATCGACATGGAGTCTCTAATAAGGAGATAACCGGGGAGATTGGCCCATCAATCTGTCGCGATTGTTACGAAGTGGACTTGAATACTTATCGAGAAGTTGTGTCACATAATCCAGCTGCCGCGACTGATGAGACTAGACGGTGTTTAGATGTGGCTGGTGGTCTTGCGGCCCGACTAAACGGCGCTGGTATTGAGTTTCGGGCTTCTCCATTATGCGTCCGCCATACACCGGGATACTTCTCTTACCGAAGAGATGAAGTCACCGGAAGGCAGGCAGGCGTCGTTTGGCTATGAGTAAGTCCGCAAGAGAATCTCGAAAGGAGGAGATTTCTTCGTCGCTTTCTCGAATAAGAAGCGATATTCCAAGTTCCGCAGCGCTTATAGTAGTAACAAAGACATTTCCAGTTAGCGATGTTGAGATTCTATATGAATTAGGAGAGCGAAATTTCGGTGAAAATCGCGACGAAGAGGGTGGCGAGAAATCAAAAGCGCTACCTGAGGATGCCATCTGGCACTTTCAGGGAAATCTACAGAGCAACAAGATCCGTTCTATAGTTCGGTGGGCGGATTTCATACATTCTCTTGATAACCAATCCCATGCCAAGAAAATAAATGAAGTGGCATCCTCGCTGGGAAAGTCTCAGAAAGTATTTCTCCAAGTAAACCTTGACTCAGGAACGGGAAATGAAAATCGAAGTGGAATTTCTCCCAATAACTTTGAAGAGTTTTCCGATTTCTTCAACAATAGTCAAATTGCATTTGTTGTTAATCTACACACTGTAAAACAATTTGAGAAGGATATGATTAATTGTAACCGACAACCAAACCCTTGGTTGGCATACAACTTCTACATCACTCCTTTAAAACGAACGAATGAGTACAAAACTTATTTTTGTGGTGACCAACTTTTAGAATACTTCACTAATAAGCCCGGTGCCGATGAATTTACAAGAGGTAAACTGATATCGGGTCACAAGGGATACGCCGAAAAACACAAAGTGGCGAAGATGATTCCCATCCTTCAGTCGTATATTGGTTCTCATTATTGTGATACGATTGATGAGTTCAAAAAGTTTAACGATATGGTCGTGGCTTTTGAAAACGGAACAGAAGATGGTAAAGAAACCGAATACTGGCAATCTATGTTCAAGCGTTTGATTTCAGAAGTAAGTTATGGTGAATTAACCAAGTGGTACGAAAGTACATATATGAAGTCATTTCAGTCGGATGATTGGAACACAATCACGACTACGATTAACAAAATTGTAACCAACAATTTGAATGGGAAGAAGATTTCGGCGATGGAAGACCTTCACATTAAGAAGTATCATACCGGAATCTTATTACTGACCTTTGTTTTACACTTCAAACGAACTAAAAAGTCCGTAGGATTGTCAAAACTGACATCCAAGGTGGTTAATGAGTATTGTAAATTGCTGAATGGTAGAGTTGACCACGATGGTAGTCAGATTGATGTGTGGGAGTATTTTGGAACACAATCCGCTGCTTATGGTTCAACGAGTGCTAATAAACGATTTGAGAAGATGTTCAAGTACATTTTCCAAAATGTAGAAGCTGACCTAAAAGCTGGTTCTAAAGACCGAGACCTTCAAGCTGAATATCGTGACCAATCGTTGACACGAATATCATCCTTCCTTGAATCAGAGGGTATGACTCCACGATTGAAACTATATCCACTATCTACGGATGTTTTGAGTGTTGTCAACTTCAAGACCGGTGAGGGTGTTCAATGGTTACACAAATCACCCAATTCAACTGGCGGTGATGCTAAAGATGGTTTTTTGGGTATGACTGATGACAACCTAATTGGTAATCAGAAATACAAAAATTGGAATTGTACTCCGAATGAATACTGGTTGATGGTTGCCGAACATAATGAGAAAGTGTCCGACACTTTGAGTATAGTTGAAAAACGAATTGTCACTC
>JALRKE010000057.1 GCA_023254845.1 Candidatus Nanopelagicaceae bacterium
AATTCCTGGTTCGCTATTCCCCCAAAGAACTCAATCTCCACTAAAAGTCCGTGAGTACTTTGAGAGCGATCCCAACGCTGCGAAGTGGATGGATCGCTTCTATTTATTCGATGTTTATGGCTCCCCGTGGTTCTCAGCCATATACATCCTGCTCTTCATCTCTCTCATCGGTTGCGTTGCTCCACGGACCTGGCATTACGCGAAAGAGGCTCTAAGCAAACCAAGTTCGGCTCCAGCCACTCTTACTCAATTTGAGTTTCATCAAGAAAGCGATGGATCACTTGATCAAGCCGAAACTTGGCTGAAGAAGAATCGTTTCCGGGTAACTCGAAGTGAGGGAGCGATTTCAGCAGAGAAGGGATATCTAAGAGAGACTGGAAATCTAATTTTTCATCTTGCGCTGATTGTCATTCTTTTAGGAGTTGGAGCGAGTTCGGTATTCGGAATGCGTGGAGAAGCGATTGTGACTATCGGAGAAAGATTTATAAACGTCCCCACAAGTTATGACAATCTCGCTCCCGGGAGATTCTTTGATGTCGCAGATATGCCAGCTTTTGTGGTTACCGCCGCAAACTTTGAAGCAAAGTACGACCCAGAGACTCGCCAGCCACTCGATTACAAATTAACAGCATTAGTATCTAATGGAACTAAAGATCGACCAGAGCGAAAGATAGTCCGAGTCAACAAACCACTTACCTTTGGAGATTCGCGGGTTTACTTACAGGCAAATGGTTTCTCACCGCTTGTTACGGTGCGCGATAAGGATGGGAATGTTAAGTTCGAAGGACCAGTTCCCTTCTTGCCACAAGATTCCAATCTAACTTCAATCGGTGCAATCAAAGTCCCCGATATGAACCCACAAATTGGTTTTGTAGCTTCCTTCTTCCCCACAGCCGCGCGCGATGAAGTAAGAGGTGGATTCTCTTCATATCCTGAATTATTGGATCCACGCCTCCTAGTTTCAGTTTGGCAAGGTGATTTAAAGATGGATAGCGGCATTCCACAATCGGTCTATCGAATCGATACGAGCGAGATGGAGAGGATTGGACTATGGGGTTTATCTATCAGCGAGAGCTACACCTTTGGAGATCCTGAGGTGGGCACAATCACATTAAATGGCGCTGTTCCTTGGGTAAATCTCCAAGTAGTCAAAGATCCCGGCAAGCCTTGGGCGCTAGCAGGAAGTATCGTTGCCATTGCTTCTCTGATGGCTTCGCTCTTCATTAGGCAGCGACGAATCTTCGTCCGCGCTTCGAATGGAAAGTTAGAAGTAGCGGGGTTGGCGTTAAATCGCCTTCCTGGTTTAGAGGATGAGATTCGGAAAATGGTTTCGGAGGTGAGCAGATGACAGATAGAGCTTGGGCGTATATCTCAAATGACCTTATATATGTCGCGCTCTTCGCCTATGCCTTTGCCTTCCTTTTCTACGCCTTTGAGACGGCATTTTCAGTTCGAGCAAGCGCATCGATGGATCGATCACGGACAGTTAAATCAAATCGTGCTGGAACAATTTTCTTCTTGATTGGATCGGCTGCGCTTCTTCTTGGAGTAATCTCACGAGGAATTTCATCTGGTAGGGCGCCGCTTGGGAATATGTACGAATTTTCAATCTCCGGGGCTCTTACGTTTGCACTTGCTTACTTATTAATTGGTAGAAAATATGATCTACGTTGGCTAGGTCTTCCAATCGCACTATTACTACTTTTAATTCTGGGAACTGCGGTAACTCTTCTATACCGTCCAAGTGCGCCACTAGTCCCAGCTCTTCAATCAATCTGGTTGGTGATTCACGTTGCTGCAGCTGTTACCTCAGGTGGAATCTTCTTACTCTCCAACGCAGTGGCTTCGACATATCTATGGTTGGATCGAGTCGAGCGAAAAGGCGAACGGAGCGAATTTGCCAAACGCTTCCCATCCCTTGAAGTTTTGGATCAACTCTCTTACCGGATGGTTGCATTTGTATTTCCACTCTGGACCTTTGCGATTATCGCTGGGGCAATCTGGGCTGAAGCTGCCTGGGGAAGATATTGGGGCTGGGATCCAAAGGAGACCTGGTCTTTTATTACTTGGATTCTCTATGCCGCTTACTTACACGCACGCGTTACTGCAGGTTGGAAGGGGCGGAAGGCGGCCTGGTTATCGTTGATTGCCGGCTCTAGCTACCTATTTAATTATGTATATATAAATGTATGGGGAAGTGGCCGCCACACATATAGCGGTCTATAACTTCTTCAGCCAATCAGGGTTGTCATCCGGTGGAACGATCTTCCGCTTCTTTCTCCCACCACGCCCAGGTCCTTTTGGTCTTCCAGCAATTAACCATGCAACAGAACCAATTCCCGGAACGAAGATGATGATTACAAGCCAAGACCATTTAGGAAGGCTACGGATCTGGGATTCTTCAGTACGGGAGCAATCGATGATTGAAAAAATCGTCAGAGCAGTGACGATGATGATTCCAAAGACTGCGACGCGGAGCATGGCTAAAGTTTAGCGGGCGTAGAGCAAGGTGGCTAAAGATATTGCGAGTGAATAGATGATCTGAATCTTCCCCGTCCGCTCGAGCAGTTCGATAAGGGCTTTCCCGGTCGCGCCAGACCTTATGGAAGATGAGACCTTTAAGACCTGAGGAAGTGCCACTAAGGCTAAAAGAAAATAGAAAGAAGTTGGAATTAGGGCTAGCACAAAAAGAAGAGGTGCGAAAATAAGTCCTTGAAATAACTTTCGAGTTTGAGCGTCACCGATTTTCACCGAGAGCGTTATCTTCCCAGAGTTTTTATCTTTCTCTAAGTCACGCAGATTATTTAAGACCAGAATCGCACAAGCGAGTGAGCCCATCGCGAATGATGCGAGAAGAACTTCAAATGAGATCGAACCAACATGTGCAAAGTAAGTCCCTAGAGTTGCAACGAGTCCAAAGAATATAAATACCGATACCTCACCGAGTGCGTAATAACCATAAGGTTTAGGACCACCTGTGTAAGTCCATGCTGCAACTATTGAGAGTGCGCCAAACGCTAAGAGAAGCCAACTCGAGCGCGCAGCTAGAAGCACCCCAGCAATTGATGCAATCCCCATTGCTATCAGCGCTGCACGTTTTACCGCTTCTGGCGTTGCGGCGCCGGAGCCAACAAGACGCATCGGGCCAATGCGGTCTAGATCTGTGCCCTTTATTCCATCGGAATAGTCGTTGGCGTAATTAACGCCAACTTGTAGCCCTAAGCCAACGATAAACGCTAAGAGGAAATTAAGAGCGCTGGCGTTGTATCCGGCAAAAGCAGTGCCCACTATTACTGGGGCGATAGCAGCAGAAAGAGTCTTAGGTCGCGCACCTGCAATCCATTCCTCACGCGAAGTCATTGGCTAATCGCTTCCGATCAGGCTTACCTAGAGCTAAGTAAGGAATCTCATTTACCTGGTGTAGTTCTTTGGGGGCTGCATGTCCACCAAATTTTGATTTCAATTTACTTGATAGAAGTTCGAGTGAGAGTTCTTTGGTGCTTGCGATACATAGCTTCTCTCCCCACTGGGCATCAGGTTTAGCGAAGGCGATGATCTCTGGGGTTTTGAATTCATACTGAAGGAACTCTTCAATAGCCCCAAGCGAGATCTTCTCACCACCTGAAATTATCTGGTCATCACTTCGTCCAATGACAGTTAACTTGCCATTGGCGATCTCACCAAGGTCGGAGGTGATAAACCAACCATCTTTGATTGGAAACTCTGCATTTAAATACCCAAAGGCAACTTGCGGACCTTTAATCGCGATAAGTCCATCAATGATGGAGACCTCAACACCCTCAAGTGGCGTACCGTCATAGATAACTCCACCAGAAGTCTCTGTCGCACCATAAGTTGTAACAATTTTTATACCAAGCGATTCAGCCTTCAACTTCAAGTCTTTATCGAGTGGTCCGCCGCCAACGAGAACGGCAGCGCATCCTTGTAAGTGCTCAAGGAGTTCTGTATCTCCGGAGAGCGCGCGTTGTAGTTGCGTTGGAACTATCGCAGTGAAGTCAGCCTTGCTTTCGATACCCACCGGAGAAGTTCCAAGTTCGATTGCGCGCACCAGGACATTGATTCCTGCGACATGATTTGTAGGAAGCAGTAACGACCAACGTTGACCGATCTTGGCGCCGAGATATTTATGGGTTGCACGCGCATTGGTGATTAGTGATTTAGCGGTGAGGGCAACGCTTTTGGGTGCGCCAGTAGAACCGGATGTAGTCACAACGAGTGCGATCTTTGGATCAACCCCGGCGATGAAAATCTGTGAGGTAGAGAGCGCCGGTCCATCACCCTTAAGGGCTAGTAATAGCGCATCGAGAAGTTGTGGGGTCGACCACGAACTATCAATTGCATGCAACTCTCGACTTACCGTGAAATCCATAACCACCGTAGGGTATGCCATATGAGCAAGCCGATTAAACGCGAGCCTGGAAGTCGCGCTATTCCTAATTGGAAGCAGGGTGAAGGTAGCGAGAATTTCACTGATGTCCGCTACGAAGTGGCTGAAGGAATGGCGAAGATAACAATTAATCGACCACAAGTCCGCAATGCTTTCCGACCAGAAACCCTCGCTGAATTACAACTCGCTTTTAATTTTGCCCGTGACGATGACAAGGTCGGCGTAATTATCTTCACCGGTGAAGGAAGTGAAGCATTCTGTTCTGGTGGAGATATCTCAGTGCGCGGTGATGATGGATATATCGGCAGCGACTCGGTCGGCAAAAAAGGAATTGGTCGCCTAAATGTTTTAGATCTACAGATCCAAATCCGTCGAACCCCAAAGCCAGTAATTGCAATGGTTGCAGGATGGGCGATTGGGGGCGGACATGTTCTTCACGTGGTCTGCGATATAACTATCGCTGCAGAGAATGCAAAGTTTGGCCAAACCGGACCGATGGTTGGTTCATTTGATGGCGGTTATGGCGCTGGACTTCTAGCTCGCCATGTTGGCCAGAAAAAAGCCCGAGAAATCTGGTTTATGTGCCGCCAATACGATGCAAGAGAAGCGCTCGATATGGGCCTTGTTAATACTGTTGTTCCGGTTAGCGAATTGGAAGCTGAGACCGTTTCTTGGGCGCGTGAGATGCTCCGCCATTCACCGATGGCGTTACGACTTCTAAAGGCTGGGCTAAATGCCGCAGATGACGGTCTTGCCGGCGTACAACAACTCGCTGGCGATGCCACCTTACTCTTCTATCTAACTGAAGAAGGACAAGAGGGTCGCGATGCATATAAAGAGAAGCGACCACCTGATTTCGGTAAGTTCCCAAAGCGCCCCTAAATGGATCTCAACCAGATCCTAGAAACGCTGCGCGTCGCGCAACTTTCGATGCGCACTCAGTTCCGTGGAATTACCACAAGGGAGGTTGCGCTCTTTGAAGGCCCAGCTGGTTGGGGCGAATTCTCACCGTTTCTAGAATATGACGGAATTGAGTCAGCGAATTGGCTTAAGAGCGCGCTAGAAGCAGCAACCATTAATGACTTTCCCTCTTATCGCAGCTCCATCAAGATTAACGGAACTAT
>JALRKE010000058.1 GCA_023254845.1 Candidatus Nanopelagicaceae bacterium
CAGTAATCGTATCAGCTACCAGAGTTACCCAAAGATCATACCCCATCTCTTTGGCCCCCTCTTGAATTTCGGCAACCTCTTTAAAGAACTCCTCAGATTGAGAATCAGGCAAAAAATCGGTGGGCTGCCAGATCTCATCGATAGGGATCAAAAAGGTTTCAATGAATTCATCAATCTTGGGCTCTAAAGAGCGCATTACCTCAAGGCGAATATTGTGTTGTGACATCTTAAATTTGCAAGAGCAACGACTTGCTCTAAATTGATTAAGTTCACACGAAGAAACACTTTCGAAGACTAGAAACCAAAAATCCCTAAACATATTATGGCTATGAGAAAATTCATGTTGAGTATTCTAACAATAGTCGCTCCCATTATGGTATGCGGGCAGATAGCTTATCCACCGGCAAGCCCAACCTTTGAACTCAAGGGCACCTTAGGGTTAACCGAGGTTAAGGTGGTCTATTCAAGACCTAGTGCGAAAGAGTGCAGCGATTATCACCCGGCCCGCCGTTGGCGAGTTAGCGAAGGTTCATGATCGGATGCCGGTTTTTCTACCGCGAACAATTTGGGATGAATGGTTAGATCCTGAGAATAAAGATGTTGAATTCCTCCGCTCATTAATGGAGGTCAAGAAACCAGATGAGGGTTTGAGATTCTGGCCGGTCCGTCCGTTAGTGAATTCGATTAAGAATAACGGCGCGGAGTTGATTGAGCCGATAGAGCTCGGGGAGCCAGAGGTTCTCTTCTAGCGATAGCCTTTGGGGCGATAATTTAGAGCTTTTAAAATTGGCCATGCAAAAGTGAGGGAGGGTCTGACTTAATTGGTCTCAAAGAAGTCAGCAGATAAGAATCCGGAAGAGCTTCCGGTGGATGGCGCTGCCCAACTTCTTGAGTTAGAAGAAAGCGATGCAGAGTCGGCCAGTTCGAAATCGACTAGTTCGAAATCTCATGGTTCGAATTCTGTTAGTACAAGATCTAGTGGCGAATTAGTACGCGTTGATCGCGAAAAGGAATCTGCAGCCGAGCGGAGTAAGCGATTTGAGCGTGATGCGCTGCAATACATGAATCAACTCTACGCAGCCGCGCTCCGTTACACCCGTAACCCAGATGATGCCCAAGATTTAGTACAAGACACTTACACAAAGGCCTATACCTCTTTCCACCAATTTGAACCAGGAACGAATCTAAAGGCTTGGCTCTATCGCGTTCTTACAACGACATTCATAAATACATATAGAAAAGATCAACGTAGGCCACAGCGCTCGGATAATGAAGTTGAAGATTGGCAGCTAGCTGATGCAGCCTCGCATACAAGTGATCAAGGAAAATCTGCCGAAGAGGTTGCCTTGGAGAATCTTCCCGATAGCGATATCAAGCGAGCCCTCCATGAAATCCCCGAAGAATTTCGCATCGCCGTCTATCTAGCCGATGTTGAAGGCTTTTCTTACAAAGAGATCGCAGAGATTGTCGATGTTCCTGCGGGAACGGTCATGTCCCGGCTCCATCGGGGAAGAAAACAGCTCCGAGAGAAGTTGACCGAGTATGCCCGCGAGCTTGGATATGTGAAGGGGGGCAAGTCATGAATCAGATTTCCTGCGAACTCTGCCAAGAATGGCTCGTACCCTTCATTGATAATCAGATTGAGGATTCGGCGGTATTTAATGAGATTGCTTTCCATCTCCAAGATTGCGCTGATTGCCGCACCCAACTCGAAATTGAACGTCGGACTATCGGGGTAGTTCGCGCGCTATTAAGTAGATCATGTTGCGAAACTGCGCCGGTAACCCTCCAGGAGCGAGTAGCGCACCAACTTCACTTGCTACAACTTCAACAATTAGCTGGATTTACCCAGACTGAGATCATCACCCAATATCGACGTACCGAGATCACAATCGATGGCGAGACCCAGATTGAGATTGAGACCTCTCATGAGATCCGTCGAGATTTCCCATTGCCTTAAGATATATATCTAGCTCTAGAACTCACTCTTACCAACTCAATTAACTGGCGAGTTGCCCCTCATGACGTTTTACAGTAGCGATCACGCGATATGTAACTGGAAGCAGGATTACTTCAAAGAGAGTTTTATAAAGATATCCAGTAGCTAAGTAATTTAGAAACTCGGAGAAGTTCAATCGACCGAGTGATGCAATCAAGGTAAAAACCAAGGTATCTACAAATTCCCCAATGACAGTAGATCCAATAAGTCGAGTCCATAACTTGTTGGCGTATTTCTTGCCGGCAGTCTTCTCCTTGATCCAAGTGAGGGTCCAAGCATTTGAGAGTTGGCCGAGAAGGAATGCGATAACGCTTGCCGCAACGATTTGCGGAACAAAACCAAGAATTGATTCAAATGCAGCTTGGTTCTCCCAACCTTGCGCAGCTGGTGAGATCTGAACTAACCAGAAAGTAAGACCAGCCAAGATTCCAATTCCAAAGCCGGTGTAGATGATCCGGCGAGCGGCTTTGAAACCATAGACCTCTGTTAAGACATCGCCGAGGATGTAAGTGAGTGGAAATAAGAATGCGCCGCCATCGGTCTTTATGGGACCGAAGTCGATGAATTTTGTTGCACCGATATTTGAGATAAGCAGGAGTGAGCAGAAAACGGCGGCAAGTATCGGATACCAGCTACGTAAATTATTACTGCTCGAGAGATTTGAACTCATCAACGCAAAAGATACCGGAGTTTGGCTAGCTGAACCCCTAGATTTACCGCCATGAGAAGCGATTCACTGATCGGCGCTGTTGGGATTTCCCAGATGAGCGTCCGTCCTGGTGATACCGCGCTTGCACATGGTTCAGGGGATATGCCGGTTCTCTCAAATAGTTTTCTCCTTGTACTGATGGAGAGTGCTTGTAACTCGGCTCTTGCTGAGTTTCTAGAGAATGGTGAATCAACAGTTCTTACCGATATTGATATCGAGATACATCATTGTGTTGGGATTGGCACAGAAGTTCAGGGCGCTGCGACATGCATTGGATATGAAGAGAATGTTTTGACTTTTGCCTGTGAAATACATGACGGTCCGCGCTTAGTCGCTGCATCAATGATGCGAAGGACTGTTGTGGAACGTGTTTCATTCCTTGCGCGGACCGCCGCTTTGACGATTATGTCGCAACAGGGTGAGAGCTAAAAAACTACCTTAGCTAACTCCCTACCTTAGCGAACTTCCTACTTCTTAGTTGCCCAGAAGATCTCGGCAATCTCATCGATCTTTGCGATCAACTTCTCTGCGACCGCAACGTCATTAGTGCCTTTAGTTCCAGCAGCTCCTGCAAGTTTGGTCGCCTCATTAAATAGGCCGTGAAGTTGTGGGTATGCCTCGAAGTGATTTGGCTTGAAGTAATCAGTCCAAAGCACCCAGAGATGCTCTTTTACTTGATGGGAACGCTCTTCTTTGATGGCGACGGCGCGTGATTTGAAATCAGCATCGCTTGAGGCTGCGTACTTTTCCATGCAGGCCTTTACTGAGAGCGCTTCAATCTTTGCTTGGGCTGGATCGTAAACGCCACAAGGTAGATCGCAATGTGCATAAACCGTAAGCATTTGAAACCTCGCTTCATATGTTCGTGTTAAGTTCGATTCAGGTCGACTTAATGAAACCGAATTTAGTGGAAGACTACCGGCCATGGCGAAGTTTGGCTTTTTGAGGCTGGGAACTCTCGGTTTAGGCCGGGTCAAAGTCGCAGGAGAATCAATGTCGCCGACTTATAAAGATGGGGCAATTCTTCTAGTGCGCTGGCTAGACGGAATCCGCCCAGATTTGCCGTTGGGAAGTGTCGTAGTAATCGAACGTGAAGAGATGCCCGGCATCTTCTTTGTTAAGCGGATACAGAAGTCCCATAGCGGGGCATATTGGGTCGAAGGGGATAACCGAGATCCAGAAGTTGCCAGTCGGATGAAGGATTCAAGAAGTTGGGGCTACATTCCAGCTCACGAAGTTCGAGGAAAAGTACTTTTTAGGATTTGGTAGGCCAGGGTCAGTTGTCCCTAGAAACAATTAGCGCAAGCAAAAATTAGCGCGAGAAACAATTTGCGCTAGCAAAAATTTGCGCTAGTAAGAACTAGCGCGAGAACGCTTCTGTGATTAACGCCTTCTGCTCTTCTTCATGAACGTGAATGCTTCCTGTTGCAGGGCTTGCGGCAGCGCGGCGAGAGACGCGGCGGACTTCTCGGTTAACTCCGGATGATTTCATAGCCTCACTCAATGTTGCAGAGAGAAACGGCCAAGGACCTTGATTTGCTGGCTCATCTTGAACCCAGAGAACACTGGCATTTGGATAACGACTTAGCTCTGCCAGAATCTCTGATGTTGGAAGTGGATAGAGCTGTTCTACCCGCACGATTGCAGTTGTGGTATCGCCAAGGCGTGCGCGTTCTGCCAACAACTCCCAATAGATTTTGCCGCTACAGAGAATTAAGCGAGTTGCATTTACAACTCCAGCATCGGAGATCAAAGGTCTAAATGTTCCACTTGTGAAATCAGCAAGCTTTGATGCAGCTGCTTTTAGTCGAAGCATCGACTTCGGCTCAAAGATTATGAGCGGTTTGCGCGCTGGATTCTTGGCATGCCATCTAAGGAGATGGAAGTAAGAAGCGGCGGAAGATGGTTGTGCAACGGTCATATTGTTCTCGGCACAGAGGGTTAGGAATCGCTCAATGCGTCCGGATGAGTGATCTGGACCCTGGCCCTCATAGCCATGTGGCAACAAGAGAACTACGGATGAACGCTCACCCCATTTCTGTAGCGATGAGGAGATGAATTCATCAACAACTGTCTGGGCGCCATTTGCGAAATCTCCGAATTGGGCTTCCCAGAGAACCAGCGCATTTGCCCGCTCCAAGGAATAGCCATATTCAAAGCCCATCGCTGCGTACTCCGAGAGGAGTGATTCGACGACAAAGAATTGATTTTCGGCAGAGTGCGAATCTGCGCCGTCAGAGATTAAGGCGCGAAGTGGAATCCATTCGCTGCCATCTTTGTAATCGCGGACGATTGCGTGGCGATTAGAGAATGTTCCGCGACCCACATCTTGGCCAGCGATGCGGATGGGATGGCCATCAAGAAGTAGTGATCCGAAGGCGAGCATCTCACCGCCCGACCAATCAATGGTTCCATCATCAAGCATCGTGACGCGACGCTGAAGTTGTGGCATCAACTTCGGATGGACTTGGAAATTAGTTGGGACTGCGACTTGAGTTGCAGCGATTTTTCGCGCTATCTCTTCAGGAATAGAAGTATTTGTCTTATTTGGATCCGACTCTTCTAGTCGTTCAAAGTTCGGTTTTTCGGGAAGCTTGTCATGGACTGATGCGAAGATTCCCTCAAGCTGGGTCTGGAACTCTTTAGCAATCTCATCTGCTTCCTCTTGGGTGATATCACCGCGACCGACGAGAGCT
>JALRKE010000059.1 GCA_023254845.1 Candidatus Nanopelagicaceae bacterium
ATCACGTTCAAGAGTTGAAATATCAACCAGTACCTCGGAATCATGGCTCTCATCGGCGTTCATCTTTTGTAGACAGAGATAATTCCCCACGCCTTTATAAACAGCGAAAGAGATTTCGCGACCTAATTCTTTTTCGAGGGCTTGCCTTACTCGCGGAAGATCGCGCTCTACAAGTTGTCTTTGTAGAGCCAGAGTTGCAGTTGCCACTAGGACTCTTTTGCCATGAACCAGCGCAGGAACTAAATAGGCAAGAGATTTTCCGGTACCCGTGCCAGCTTGAACGAGAAGATGGTGGCGATCTGAGAGCGCATTAGCCACCGCTTCGGCCATGGCGATCTGGCCCTCACGAGGAGAGCCTTCGATTGCCGCCACAGCCGCATCTAGAGCGGTGCGAACTTTTTCAAGGCTCATTGCTGAACCTTATGAGTTAGCTATGACCTTAACTTGATCAGGAGCAACCAGAGGTAGATCCGCAACCCTCGCAGACATAGCAAGCTCCGGATGCGCGCATCTTTACTCCGCAAGTTACACAGAGCGGTGCATCGGACTTTATGCCAGCGATTTTCTCAAGTAGTTCAGTTGAAGAACCAATTTGAACCGGAGCTGCTTCGATCTTCACTTCGACTGGTTTTGCTTTAGCTTCAATCACTGGTTCAACAGATGGCGCCGCAACTTCTTGAACTTGGGCATATTCGCCGGTTTCTAAAGCGTTAGCGCGCTCGGCCGCGGAGTAAATTCCATAGGCAGAGCGGACATCGTGAGGTAGGTAATCAAGAGCTAGGCGGCGGAAGATGTAATCCATCATGGATTGCGCCATCCGGATATCTGGATCGTCTGTCATACCAGCTGGTTCAAAGCGGGAGTTGGTGAACTTCTGGACGTAAGTCTCTAGCGGTACTCCATATTGGATACCGATTGAGACTGCGATCGAGAATGCATCCATAACTCCAGCGAGTGTTGAACCTTGCTTTCCAAGCTTTAGGAAGATTTCGCCAAGTTCTCCATCTTCATAAGTTCCCGCTGTCATATATCCCTCAGCGCCACCGACTGAGAATGAGGTGGTGCGTGATGGGCGTGACTTTGGAAGGCGCTTACGTGTTGCAGGAGCTGGAGCTGCAACCGAAGTGCTCTCTTCGCTCTTCGTGGCCTTTGCATCTGATAACGGCTGACCGACCTTGCAATTATCGCGATAGATAGCGATCGCCTTTAGGCCTAACTTCCAACCTTCGTAGTAAACCTCTTCGACATCTTCGATCGTTGCGTCTGCAGGAAGGTTTACTGTCTTAGAGATTGCGCCAGATAGGAAAGGCTGGCAGGCGGCCATCATTCGAACGTGGCCCATTGGAGCAATTGAGCGAGCTCCAAGTGCGCAATCAAAGACGTCATAGTGCTCTGGCTTTAAGCCAGGGGCATCAACAACATGTCCATTTGCGGTGATGTATTCAACGATCGCTTCGATCGTCTCATCGGTGTAGCCAAGCTTCTTAAGTGCAAGCGGAACGGTCTGATTGACGATCTGCATCGATCCTCCGCCAACTAACTTCTTGAACTTAACAAGTGAGAAATCAGGCTCGATACCGGTTGTATCGCAATCCATCATCAGGCCGATTGTTCCGGTTGGGGCAAGAACTGATGCCTGGGCGTTACGCCAGCCATTCTTCTCACCGATTGATAGGCAGCTATCCCATTGCTTATTCGCCTCGGTCCATACATCGCGATCAAGGGTTGAAAGTGGCTTTGCAGATAGAGATGCGGCCTGGTGCTTCTTCATAACGCGGGTATGTGCAGCTGCGTTACGTGCATAACCATCGTATGCGCCGACGATTCCTGCAATTTCAGCAGAGCGACGATATGAAGTTCCAGTCATCAGTGAGGTGATTGCGCCAGCAAGTGCCCGGCCACCTTCGGAGTCATATGCCAGGCCAGATGCCATTAAAAGCGCACCAAGGTTTGCATAACCAATACCAAGTTGGCGATATGCACGTGTAGTTACGCCGATTGCCTCCGTTGGGAAATCAGCGAAGCAGATCGAGATATCCATAGCGGTGATAATTAATTCGGTTGACTTAACGAAATTCTTTACATCAAATGAACCATCGCTCTTTAGGAATTTCATCAAATTCAATGATGCGAGGTTGCATGATGAGTTATCTAGCGACATGTACTCAGAGCATGGATTTGAAGCGTTGATTCGACCTGTTTCTGGGTTGGTGTGCCAATCATTGATAGTGGTGTCGTATTGAATGCCAGGATCGGCGCAAGCCCAAGCGGCTTCAGCCATCTTCCGGAAGAGTGACTTTGCATCAATCTCTTCAATAACTTCGCCAGTTGAACGTGCTCGGAGACCGAACTTCGCGCCATTCTCATAAGCGCGCATAAATTCATCATTTACGCGGACTGAGTTATTTGCATTCTGGTATTGGACGGAGATGACATCTTTTCCGCCGAGATCCATATCAAATCCAGCATCGCGGAGAACGCGGATCTTCTCTTCTTCACGGACCTTGGTTTCAATGAACTCTTCGACATCTGGATGATCGACATCTAGAACGACCATCTTCGCAGCCCGGCGGGTAGCGCCGCCTGATTTGATGGTGCCAGCGGAGGCATCAGCGCCGCGCATAAACGAGACTGGGCCGGAGGCGGTTCCACCGGAGCGGAGAAGCTCCTTGGAGGAGCGGATTCTCGAGAGATTTAGACCAGCGCCTGAGCCGCCCTTGAAGATCATTCCTTCTTCTCGATACCAGTTGAGGATTGAATCCATGGTGTCGTCGACGGAGAGGATGAAGCAGGCAGAGACTTGTTGTGGGGCGGTGGTTCCGACGTTAAACCAGACCGGAGAGTTGAAGGAGAAGATCTGGTGGAGGAGCATGTAGGTAAGTTCATGCTCGAAGATTTCTGCATCTTGTGAAGTTGCAAAATATCCAAATTCTTTTCCAGCTTTTGTGTATGTAAGAACAACGCGATCAATAACTTGCTTTAGCGACCATTCACGGTTCTCATGTCCGACAGCGCCACGGAAATACTTCGTAGTGACAATGGTCGAGGCATTGACTGACCAGAAGTCAGGGAATTCAACGCCTTTCTGCTCGAATACGGTCTCGCCAGTTTTCCAATTTGATTGGACTACATCACGACGCTCCCAATTAACCTGGTCGTAGGGATGTACTCCGGGAGTGCTGAAAACTCGCTCCATTTGGAGCCCTTTTCCAAGCTCGCTCTTCCCACTAGCGCGATTGATAACCGTGTCCGACATCTTTCTTCTCCATCTCTAGAATCTTTAGTTTTGTTTCTCTAACTTTTAGTTTTTACTGCTTTATTCAGTTCTTTTCTAACTACTTATCGGACGCGTCATTTAAGTTGCGGGGAAGAAACTTGGGTTTTCGACTTTTTGATCTTTTCGGAAGGTATAGCGCGGAGAAGTGCGATCTCACCTTCGAAATCTTCAAGGGAGGAAAAGTTACGGTATACCGAGGCATATCGCAGGTAAGCCACTTCATCTAATTCGCGTAGCGGTGAGAGAATCGCCATACCGACTTCCTGGGCCTCGATCTCGGCCTGGCCGGTTGAGCGGAGGGATTCCTCAACTCGCTGTGCGAGCAGAGCTAAATCATCATCGGATACAGGCCGGTTCTGGCAAGCCTTGCGGACGCCATTAATGACCTTCTCACGGCTGAATGGTTCAGTAGCGCCACTTCGCTTGATGATGGAGAGAACCGCCATTTCCTGGGTGGAGAAACGGGAACCGCAGCTAATGCATTCGCGGCGGCGTCGGATAGATGTTCCTTCATCGGCAGGGCGCGAATCAACGACTCGAGACTCCTCGTTCCGACAGAAGGGACAATTCACGGCGTGTCTTTCCTTTCAATGCTGGGAAATTCCAGATTTTGGGTGTATCAGAGATTCGGCTTTGAACCACTACTTATGGAAGCCTACCGCAATTTGACCCCAATATCTAGGGGTAAGAGTAAAGCAAGGGTTTAGAGTTCGCAATACATCTCTAAGTTGCTAGTCGCGTGTCGGGATATAAATCTTCTGGCCCGCCACAACCTCAGGGCTCTTCAAACGGTTCACCTCGATTAGCTCATCTACCAAATCGCGTCGATCTCCAGAGCCGCTCAGATTTGAGGCGATGGACCAGAGGGTCTCACCGGGTTTAACCGTGATCTTCAAATAAGGGGTGGTGGAGACGGAGTCGGTCGAACCCGCGGTAGCGCCGGAAAATAGTGAAAATCCAGCGAGGAGAATGATGGAGAGAGATGAGACAACCGCAAGCCGGGCAAGCCCTCGACCTCGGGGGGTGAGGCGGAGTTGCGAGTGGCAATTTATGGGGGACGGATTGATAGCGATCGTCATCATTCTCTCCAGCTATTTCTAGCCTTATCTCTAGAACGACCGTTGAGAGTGGGGATACTCTTCGAACGTCTGTTCTAAAGCAAAAGGTACACCCCGCCACTGACATCGGCAAGTTTTTTTAGAACATTTGTTTGAAATCCTCGTAAATTTGTTCTAAACTCTCCGCCATGACCCCAAAAATCTCTGAGCTCCCCGATGGCCCCGTCGATGAGAACGGCTTGACCTCCCGCCAACTCAAGATCCTCCAAGCGATCAAGAGCGCGATGGAAGAGAAGGGCTATCCGCCATCAATGCGTGAGATTGGCGAGGCAGCTGGATTGGCCTCCCCCTCTAGCGTTAAGTACCAACTCGAGGCCCTCGAATCAAAGGGCTGGATCCGCCGCGATCCCTCAAGAGGTAGAGCCCTTGAAGTTCTAACACCTGGCGATGAAAGATTTGAGGACATCAAACCCGAGAAGACTTACAACGTCCCACTTGTCGGACGTATTGCTGCCGGTGGTCCAATCCTTGCGGAACAAAATGTGGAAGAGCTCTTTCCACTCCCCTCCACGCTTGTTGGCGAAGGTGAGTTGTTTATGCTCAAAGTCGTTGGCGACTCGATGGTCGACGCGGCGATCTGCGATGGCGATTATGTTGTGATTCGCTCCCAGAAAGACTGCAATAAAGGCGAGATTGTTGCCGCGATGATTGATGGTGAAGCCACTGTAAAAACTTTCTCAAAGAAGGATGGCCATATCTGGCTTCTTCCCGCAAACGAAAATTACGCCCCGATAAATGGAGATAATTGCGAGATTCTTGGAAAAGTGACTGCTGTGCTTCGTTCGGTTCGCTAAACCCGAACATACCTCTCAAGTAGATGGGCGAGCGCCCCATCAACCCTTGCATGTATTGAGGTCCCATTAGCTAGATGCTCTTCGCGCAATATCTCGCCCTCTTCATGAATCCGACTAACAAGATCCCCGCGGTTGTACGGAATTAAAGTTCTTACCTCAACCTTTGGCCTTGGAAGTGAAGCCTCAATCGCATTGATTAACGCCTCTATTCCAG